>JAHFQG010000031.1 GCA_023266415.1 Francisellaceae bacterium
TCGATTTGGGTGATTTTGTGATTAGCAAAGAGGATGGTGGTCCTACCTTTTTGTTCGCCAATGCCATTGACGATGCCCTCATGGAAGTCACCCATGCGCTTCGGGGGGAAGATCACCTCACCAACACCCCACGCCAAATTTTGGTGCTACAATTGCTGGGGTTGACCCCCCCACAATATGGTCATTTTCCCATCATTCTAGGACAAGATGGCAAACCGCTTTCTAAGCGAAATGGCAGCCAATCCATTCAAACTTTACGCGAACAAGGCTTTTGTCAAGAAGCGCTGGTTAATTATATGGCGCGCTTAGGCCATCATTATACGGATGAAGGCTGGATGTCCTTTGAAACGCTGGGACAACATTTTTCTCTTGAACATATGGGTCGCTCTGCTGCACGTTTTGATGGGGAACAACTCCTGTTTTGGCAAAAACAAACTTTGTCTCGTTTCAGTTCAGATGCGTTATTCACCTGGCTAAAACCTGTGCGCACCACACATCCAGATGTTGAATGGACGCAATTGCTGCCTCTCATCCAAGATAATATTTTGCTGCCCCAAGATGCTACGCGCTGGGCTGAAAATTTAAGGGCAACCACTTATGATTTTGAAGGGGAAGCGCTACACATTCTGCAAAATACCCCTGCTTTGTATTGGGAAACTGCTTTAGCCGCATTAGAAACGCATGGCATAGACGCTAAAGCTATTTTAGAAACTTTAAAAATGCGCTTATCGCTGAAGGGAAAACCTCTTTTTATGCCATTACGCTTGGCCCTGACAGGCCAACTGCATGGGCCTCAATTGCAAGATATTATGACGTACCTGGGAAAAGCGTGTGTTGCACAAAAACTGTGTCACCCCAGCGCAGGTTGAGGGACAGCTCTGTGTCACCCCAGCGCAGGCTGGGGTCCAGCTCTGTGTCACCCCAGCGCAGGCTGGGGTCCAGCCTAATACAGTCGGACTGGATGCCAGCCTCCGCTGGCATGACAATGGAGAGCTGTGTCACCCTGTGAGCGCCCCATTGGCTAGCAGATACTCGTTCGGTTACCGCTTGTTTTTGGCCTTAAGAAGGAGTTTATGTGGATATTTCTTTATACGACAGTTTTACCCAAAAAATTCGTCCTTTTCATCCTTTAAATTCCAAAAAAGTCAGTTTATATGTGTGTGGAAATACTGTATACGACGATTGTCATATTGGGCATGCACGAGTGTTTGTGTCGTTTGATGTGTTAGTGCGTTTTTTTCAAGCGGTTGGATATCAGGTGCATTATGTACAGAACATTACCGACATTGATGATAAAATAATCCAGAGAGCCAACCAAAACCAAGAAGACATTCACACTCTCACCGAACGATATATCACACGTTTGCAAGAAGATAATCAAGCGCTGTTTGTGCTGCCTCCCACCGAGCAACCCAAATGTACGGAATACATTCATGATATGATTGCCATGATAACCACCCTATTGCACCGTGGTGTCGCCTATGTGGGTAATAATCATGATGTGTATTATGATGTCGCTCGTTTTGAGTCGTATGGGGCGCTGTCTCATCGTGATTTGGCTAACTTGTATGCCGGCGCACGCGTAGACGTGGAGGCAGCTAAAAAAAGCCCCCTCGATTTTGTGCTCTGGAAAAGCGCTAAGCCAGGGGAACCCGCGTGGGCCTCCCCGTGGGGGCTGGGCAGACCTGGGTGGCATATCGAATGTTCAGCAATGGCAACTCGCTGTCTGGGTCATCATTTTGACATTCATGGCGGCGGAGCCGATTTATTATTCCCGCATCATGAAAATGAACGGGCTCAATCCGAAGCAGCCACCGGTGAAACTTTTGTCAATACCTGGATGCACGTGGGTTTTGTGCAAGTCAATCACGAAAAAATGTCTAAATCGTTGGGGAATTTTTTCACCATTCGAGAGGTGTTAAAAAACCATAAACCCGAAGCTGTACGGTATTTTTTACTGTCCAGTCATTATCGCTCTCAAATTCAATACAGCGAAGATGCTCTACAAGCGGCATGGCACTCCCTGACGCGCTTATATACCGCTTTGAAAGATTTTGATGGATCAGCTGATTTAGAGCGGCAAGAGCCTTATACGGCACGGTTTTTAAAAACCCTGGCAGACGATTTAAATACCCCCCAAGCGTTGGCTGTTTTGTTTGAAATTGCCTCTTTGGTGCATAAAACGCATTCTGAGTCAGACAAAATATCTTTGCAAAGAGTATTAAAATCCTGTGCGTCTATCTTGGGTTTGTTAAATGACTCACCCAAAGCTTTTTTTCAGGGAGAAGGGCCGTTATCTTCCGATGACATTGAGGCTTTTATTCAAAAACGCCACACCGCCAGAACTCAGAAAAATTGGGCACTGTCAGACGAAATACGCGCCACTTTACTGCAAGCCGGGGTGATTTTGGAAGATGCCGGTGATAAAACCACCTGGCGACGATTATAAGAAAGAGGGCTTACAGGGTGAGCTTCCTGTCATGCCAGCGGAGGCTGGCATCCAGTCCGACTGTATTAGACTGGACCCCAGCCTGCGCTGGGGTGACGGGCTGACCACCTTCATTGTCATGCCAGCGGAGGCTGGCATCCAGTCCGACTGTATTAGACTGGACCCCAACCTGCGCTGGGGTGACACAGAGCTGTCCCCCAACCTGCGCTGGGGTGACGGGCTGACCACCTTCATTGTCATGCCAGCGGAGGCTGGCATCCAGTCCAAAAAGAGGTGGTCGCCTTCCACGTATTTTCCAATAAGGTGGCCACAATGACCACAGCCCCCGGTTTTAGCCAGTCACCTTTCACAAAGTTAGGCTTTCCAATCGCGACAATCACCGCATCCGATAACTTTAAATAGGCCGGCAAATCTTGAGTAAACCGATGACACATCGTGACCGTGGCGCCTGCCATCAGCAATTCTAACCCCATAGGTCGCCCCACAATGTTCGAAGCCCCCACCACCGTTACGTGAGAGGTGCGGAAAGGGAAGTCAATGTGCTGTAAAAGCTTCATAATGCCATAGGGCGTACAGGGACGTAAGAGCGGGCGGCGTTCACACAAACGACCCATGTTGAAAGGGTGAAAACCATCGACATCTTTGCTGGGATGAATAGCATCCATCACGGTTTGAGGATTGATACCCTTGGGTAAGGGCATTTGCACCAAAATGCCCTGCGTGGCTGGATCTCGGTTATAATGCTCAATGCGGGCTAATAACTCCAATTCGGCAATATCAACCGATAATTGTACCACCTCAGATCGCATACCCACACTGCATGCAGCTGCATGCTTATGGCGAACATACACCGAAGAAGCGGGATCAGTGCCTACTTGAATCACCACCAGCCCAGGGGGTGCATGACCTTTCGCCACCCAGCCCTGAACGTTCATTTTGATTTCTTCAAGAAGTTGGTTAGCTAATTTTTTTCCGTCTAAAAGTTGCGCTGTCATACCAAGATGCTCCATCCGTCAGAGGCTAGTATAACGAGTATTGACGCGCGTACAATAGGCCAGTATGATTCGTCATTTCCGGGGTATAGCGCAGCCTGGTAGCGCACCTGCTTTGGGAGCAGGCTGTCGGGGGTTCAAATCCCTCTACCCCGACCAAGTTTCGAGTCATTCAATATACACGTGCCTGTAGCTCACTTGGATAGAGCATCGGCCTTCTAAGCCGAGGGTAGCAGGTTCGAATCCTGCCAGGCACGCCAGGATGGCATAAGTCAATATGGTGGGCGTAGCTCAGTTGGTTAGAGCTCCGGATTGTGATTCCGGAGGCCGTGGGTTCAAGTCCCATCGCTCACCCCAGTTTCTGAAATTTTGGGCCGTTAGCTCAGTTGGTAGAGCAGCTGACTCTTAATCAGCGGGTCGCAGGTTCAATCCCTGCACGGCCCACCAAAGTTTAGCGAAAGTGGCGGAATTGGTAGACGCGCTGGATTTAGGTTCCAGTAGGGTAACCTGTGAGAGTTCGAGTCTCTCCTTTCGCACCAAGAGTTTGTCAGGTAATCAAGGGGCAGTTATGCAAGTTTTTATTGAAAACACAAGCCAGTTGGGCCGAAAAGTCACCGTCTCTATCCCCAAAGAAACCGTGCGCTCTAAAATTCAAAAAGAATTAAATACCTTGATGCAAAAGGTACAATTGCCCGGGTTTAAAGCGGGGAAAACCCATCGCCAAGGGCCTGTTTTAGAACATTTGAAAAAAACCGTAGAAACACGATATGGGGATTCTGTCCGTTCTGACGTATTGAAAGAATGTGTCCAAGAAAGCTTCGTGAATGCGATCGAACAACACAAATGGCACGTGGTGGGCAACCCGAATTTTCAGGTAGAACCAATCCCTCCCGTGGTGCAACACGATTTCCAATACAGCGCTACGTTTGAAGTCTTCCCCGAAGGGTTTTTAAAACCCTTTGCCGAACTGTCTGTAGAACAAATAGCCACAGATATTACCCCAGAAGATGTGGCGAAAACCATGGAAAAAGTGCGAGATCAAATCTCTGACTGGAAAATCGTTGAACGCGCTGCCAAAATAAACGACCGACTCCATGTTAACCTAGAGCGGACCTTTTTAGAAGGAAAAGAACCCCCCGAACATCAAGAAAATACCTATATTTTGTTGAAAGAAGACAGTCATAACTTACCCGGCCTCCTCGAAGGATTATTGGGAAAATCAGCCTCCGAAGAATTCATTGAGTTAACCCTAGAATACCCCACTTCTTGGTCCCACAGCGATGGGGCAGGCAAAAAAATAAACTTAAAAATCAAGATACTAGACATTTCTGAAAAGGAACCTTTGTCAGACACCGAATTTTTAACTCGAGTAAATCAAGGCGATACCCTCGAAGCTGTGGCTGAAAAAATGAAACAACAATTGGAAAAAGAAGCCGAACATAAGATTTTTGAAGAAGCAAAAGAAAAAACCTTAGCAGTACTCCTGGCCGCCCATACAGAGGTCATTTTGCCTCAAAGTCTGATCGACCAAGAAGTGCAAAGCCTCCATCATAAACAACACAACCATGCGCCCGGAGAAGCTTGTGCCCATGAAGAACCCGAGCACGATTGTGCAGAGCACCAAAAAGAAGCCCGTGAACGAGTTTTATTGGGTATGTTAGTTAAAGAAATTATAACCACCCGGCAAATTACCCTAGATCATGCTAAAGTAAAAGAGGCGCTTGGAAGATTGGCCCAGTCTTTTGGCGGCTCCACCGAAACACTGCAAGGGCTGTTGAAACACAACCCCAGTCTGATAAACAATATCCAACACCAAGTGTTGGTCGATCAGGCCGTAGCAGAAGTACTCAAAGAAGCCACCATCACGCCAAAAACACTCGGTTTCACTGAACTCATGGCTTTGTAAGGGACTTCACCATGCACGATTTGCACAGTACCACATTATCTTCTCCCGTTTTAGCCACCGGGCTAGTGCCCATGGTGGTCGAACAATCTGCCCGCGGGGAAAGAGCTTACGACATTTACTCCCGCCTCCTAAAAGAACGCGTGGTGTTTATGGTGGGGCCCGTAGAAGATTATATGGCTAACATCATTGTGGCCCAGCTGCTGTTTCTGGAATCCGAAAACCCAGACAAAGATATCTCTCTGTACATCAATTCTCCCGGCGGCTCTGTCTCCGCGGGCTTGGCTATTTATGACACCATGCAATTCATCAAACCCCATGTCAGCACACTCTGTATTGGCTTAGCAGCCAGCATGGGCGCCGTCATTTTAGCTGGTGGAGCCCCTGAAAAACGCTTTGCCCTACCCAACTCTCGCATGATGATCCATCAACCCTTAGGGGGATATCAGGGTCAGGCAACTGACATAGAAATACACACCAAAGAAATTTTACGCTGCCGTGAAGTCTTAAATACCATCCTATCTCGACACACCAAACAACCCATGGAACGTATCCACACCGATACCGATCGCGATAACTTCATGAGCCCCGAAGACGCCGTCCAATACGGCCTTATCGACAAAATGCTCAATAAACGTATCATCGACGATAAAGATAAAACCAAAGATAAGAAAGAATAGGAGGAAAAATGTCGGAAAAATCCGGAAAATTGCTGTATTGCTCTTTTTGTGGCAAAAGCCAACACGAAGTCAAAAAATTAATCTCCGGACCTTCCGTGTTTGTGTGCGATGAATGTGTTGATCTCTGCAACGACATCATCCGCGAAGAAATCGACGAAAACTCCGACCCGCGCGACACCAAAACCCTCCCAACCCCCAAAGATATTAAAGCTCACCTCGACGAATATGTGATTGGTCAACAAAAAGCCAAACGCATTTTGGCCGTGTCCGTGTACAACCACTATAAACGTCTCCTAGACTTCAATCAACAAAAAAATCCAAAAATAGAAGACCGAAAAAACAACGTTGAACTCAGTAAAAGCAATATCTTGTTGTTAGGTCCTACCGGTAGTGGAAAAACCCTGCTGGCCGAAACTCTAGCCCGCTTCTTAAACGTACCTTTCGCCATCGCAGACGCAACTACCCTCACTGAAGCCGGTTATGTGGGTGAAGACGTTGAAAATATCATCCAAAAACTGCTCCAAAAATGTGATTATGACATCGAACGTGCTCAACGTGGCATCGTCTACATCGATGAAATCGATAAAATCTCTCGTAAATCCGAAAATCCCTCCATTACGCGCGACGTTTCCGGGGAGGGGGTGCAACAAGCCCTCTTAAAACTCATTGAAGGTACCATCGCCTCCGTCCCCCCCCAAGGCGGACGCAAACACCCCCAACAAGAATTCGTCCAGGTCGATACCTCCAATATCCTCTTCATCTGTGGCGGCGCCTTCGATGGCTTGGAAAAAATTATCCGACAACGCACCGAAAAGGGGGGGATCGGCTTCAGCGCTACCATCCACAGTAAGGATGATCAAAAAGGGCTCACCGATACCTTCGCTGCCGTCGAACCCGACGACTTGGTCAAATTTGGCCTCATCCCCGAATTCGTGGGTCGTATGCCCGTGATCGCTTCCCTCGAAGAACTGGACGAACCTGCCCTCATCGCTATTTTGTGCGAACCGCGAAACGCCCTTATCAAACAATACCAAAAACTGTTTGGTATGGAAGAAGTCGAACTCGAGTTTCGGGAAGAAGCCTTGCATGCCATCGCTAAAAAGGCCCTGCTGCGTAAAACCGGTGCCCGCGGCCTACGCTCTATTTTAGAACAATCCCTCCTCAATATCATGTATGAACTCCCTTCCCTCACTGAAGTGGCTAAAGTGATCATTGATGCTTCATTCATCAATGAAAACACCGATCCCATCCTGGTGTACAAACAGGGGGATGTCGGGGTCAAACAGGCCTAATCCCTCTGTAGAAGCAAGGCATGCTTTGTCTATTGCCTACCAAACAAATGGGTGGGATCCGACATGCAGCACGCCCATAAATCTGGTATCCTATCTGCATCGGATTAGGAGAAAACCAATGAGCAAGTTACTAAACTTAACTGGAATTTCCCAAAACCAGGTCCCTTTGCTGCCACTCCGTGACGTGGTCGTCTATCCCCATATGGTCATCCCTCTGTTTGTAGGGCGAGAGCCTTCTATCCGGGCTCTCGAAGAAGCCCTCCAGAGTCCCTCCAAAACGCTCCTGCTCGTCGCACAAAAATCCGCGGTGGACGATGTCCCCACCCTCCAAGATATCTACACCATCGGAACCTTGGCCTCTATCCTACAACTTCTTAAACTGCCTGATGGCACGGTCAAAGTATTGGTCGAAGGTCAAAGTCGCGCCAGCGTGGCCCAAATATTGCAAGAAAAACCTTTTTTCTTGGCCAATACCACCCCTCTCCTCAGTATTTCTGCCCAAGATAAAGAAGCCGAAGTCATGGTGCGTACACTCATGACCCAGTTTGAACGCTATGTTAAACTCAACAAAAAATTACCCCCTGAAATTCTTACCTCTATTATCGCTATCGAAGATCCCTCTCGTCTCACCGATACCATCGCTGCCCATATTTCCCTCAAAGTGCCCGAAAAACAAGTCTTGCTCGAACTCATCGACGTCCGCCTGCGTATGGAGCGCCTCATCGGCTTTATGGAGGCCGAAATCGACCTCCTGCAAGTCGAACACCGTATTCGCTCCAATGTCAAAAAACAAATGGAAAAAAGCCACCGCGAATATTATTTAAATGAACAAATGAAAGCCATTCAAGAAGAGTTAGGCCACGAACATAACGATCTGGAAGCCCTAAAAAAGAAAGTCTTAGACGCGAAAATGAGCAAAGAGGCCGAAACCAAAGCCTTGACAGAACTCGAAAAGCTCAAAATGATGTCGCCTATGTCCGCAGAAGCCACCGTATCTCGTAACTACCTCGATTGGCTCCTCAATGTGCCTTGGCAACAACACTCTAAAATACGCTACGACGTAGAGGCCGCTCAAACTATCCTCGATGCAGATCACTATGGCCTCGAAAAAATCAAAGAGCGTATCGTAGAATACTTGGCCGTCCAAAAACGGGTGAAAAAACTCAAAGGCCCTATTTTGTGCTTGGTCGGCCCCCCAGGGGTCGGTAAAACCTCCTTGGGGCGCTCTATCGCTCGAGCCACAGCTCGCGAATACGTTCGGGTAGCCTTGGGAGGCGTTCGCGACGAAGCTGAAATCAGAGGCCACCGACGTACCTATATTGGGGCCATGCCCGGCAAGATTTTACAAAAATTGGCTAAAGTGGGCGTCCGTAACCCCCTCTTTTTGCTCGATGAAATTGATAAAATGGCTATGGACGCTCGAGGCGACCCTGCTTCCGCCCTCCTAGAGGTGCTCGACCCAGAACAAAACATCGCTTTCAACGATCACTACTTGGAAGTAGATTATGACCTATCTGATGTCATGTTTGTCGCAACCGCCAATTCACTTAATATCCCCCCAGCACTCAAAGATCGCATGGAAATTATCCATCTCTCTGGCTATACCGAAGACGAAAAACAAAATATTGCCGCCAAATACCTCGTTCACAAACAAATTGAACAAAATGGTCTTAAAAAGACAGAAATCGAGTTTGACTCCCAAGCCTTGCTAGATATCATTCGCTACTATACTCGCGAAGCCGGCGTGCGTAACCTAGAACGCGAGATTTCCAAAATTTGTCGAAAAGTGGTCAAAGCACTTTCGATCACCCCTAAAATGCCCAAACCCATTAAAATTACGCCCGATGTCCTAGAAGATTATCTGGGCGTTCGGAAACACCGCTTTGGCGTGGCCGAAGAAAAAAATCGCATCGGTCAAGTAACTGGCTTGGCTTGGACCGAAGTGGGGGGCGAAATCCTCACCATCGAAGCAGCCCTTATGCCCGGCAAAGGGAATACCATTCGTACCGGAAAATTGGGCGAAGTTATGCAAGAATCCATTCAAGCCGCCCAAACTGTGGTGCGCTCTCGCGCTGCAGCCTTGGGCATCCCCCTCACAACCTTTGAAACCAAAGATTTACACATTCACGTGCCCGAAGGAGCAACCCCCAAAGACGGCCCCAGCGCTGGGATCGGTATGTGCACCGCTTTAGTATCCGCTTATACAGGTATTCCGGTAAAAGCCGATGTGGCTATGACCGGCGAAATAACCCTCCGAGGCGAAGTGTTACCCATAGGGGGCTTAAAAGAAAAATTACTGGCCGCTGTGCGTGCAGGCATCAAAACAGTGATTATCCCTGAAGAAAATCGCCGAGATTTACGTGAAATTCCCTCCAATATTCAAGAAAAACTCGTTATTCATCCCGTACAGTGGATAGACGAAGTACTTCATTTAGCGTTGACTTCAAGCCCAACCCCTATGCCGGATATCCCCAGCACACCCTTACCTCCGAAAAATAAGCCTTTAGAAGGGGGGGTGTTAAATTAGACAATATGTATAGGCTTGACCTTATGGCAGAAGCCTGCTATCGTCCTAATCTTTGGAAAAATGCCTCAATCAAGGAGATTGTTACTATGACCCAAATTCCCACCAGTAAATCAGATATCATCGACGCTATGGCTGCCGCTGCTGATATTTCTAAAAGCGATGCCGCAAAAGCACTCAATTGCTTTATCGACTCTATTCAAAAAGCCCTCAAACACGGCTTATCAGTTCCTCTCATGGGCTTTGGCACATTCTCCATCAAACCTCGGGCCGCCCGTACGGGTCGTAACCCTAAAACCGGTGCACCCATTGCCATCCAGGCCAGTAATCAACCCATCTTTAAGGCTAGTAAAGGCCTCAAAGATATTGTAAACTCTGCTGCCTTAGAAGAAGCATAGTATTTTGGGTGCTTAGCTCAGTTGGTTAGAGCATCGCCCTTACAAGGCGAGGGTCGTAGGTTCGAATCCCACAGCACCCACCAATGTTTTTAGGAGCGGTAGTTCAGTTGGTTAGAATACCGGCCTGTCACGCCGGGGGTCGCGGGTTCGAGCCCCGTCCGCTCCGCCAATTTTTAGGGGGCTCTTATGTTCCTAAATCGTATAAGACAACACACCCGGGGTCTGATGGCCTGGGTGTTGTTGGGTATTATCACCCTGGTTTTCGTTTTTTGGGGTATCGGCGATGCCTTTACCCGCCCAGCGCATTGGGCGGCTAAAGTCAATGGGCAAGTTATTTCCCAGTCTGCTCTGCGTGAGCAGCTCGATCGCCTGCAAAACACACCTCTCAGCCCCACAGAGCTTCAAACACAAGCCTTAGAAGGTCTTATCCACGATACACTGTTAACTCAAACCAGTACTTCCCTAGGCCTGGTGGCAACTCAAGCTGATATTGCTAAAATTGTACGCTCTATCCCTGATTTTCAAATAGACGGTAAATTTTCCGACGCACAGTACCGAACTGTTTTGCACCACGCCCATTATACGCCCCAAACCTTCGAGGCAGAGCTAAAACGTTCTGTGTTGGTGAACCAATTAGAACAGGCCTTTATTCAAACCGAATTCAGTTTGCCTTCTGAGTTGGAAACTTTAGTCAAACTCACCGAACAACATCGAGATGTGGGGTTTGGTATATTATCCAGGGCTGCCTTGATGGTTCCCGTAAGCCCCGAAGACATTCAAACTTATTACGAAGCTCATCCAGGGGCCTTTCAATCCCCTGAAAAAGTACGTTTTCAATACATTCAGCTGTCAAAAGATGCGTTTAAAAACGAAGATCTCTTTTTAGAAAAAAGCGATGCTTTAGCTACTTTGGCTTTTCAGCACAAGGAAGCCCTAGAGCCCATTGCTGAGGCCTTGAAACTTAAAATTCAGACAACTGACTTTGTAACGCGGGAAGACGCCCACATCAACCCCCTATTGCTTAAAACTGCTTTTGAGGCAGAAGAACTCAAAGAAGGGCTACCCAGCGACATCATTGAACTGAACCCTAAAACATTGGCATTGG
>JAHFQG010000114.1 GCA_023266415.1 Francisellaceae bacterium
CAGATCATATTGGTTTAACAAATACTGATACAGAAGATGGGATTCGGATTGGAGTCTTTGGTGTATTTTTTGGAAAATCGGATCTAATTGATTGTATTGCATAAGATACACCTCCTTTCTACCAACCCCTCAGTGGTGGAGGGGACTTGAATAATTTGTGCGGTGCATCACTGCTCAAGCTCGGATAATCCATTCATCTTCGGTTTCTATGTTCCCATCTAAATAAGACCAGCGTATTTTTTTATACCGAAAAGCGGTTTCTTCACGGTGGCCGAGGTATTCGGTGGTTTTGTCTTTGACATCTTGAACTTTTGCTTTCACGGATACCACTTTAACATCAAACAAAGCGTGTCGAAAATATTCGACTTCTGATCCACCTTCTTCGATACGATACCAGCTTAACCGCAACTCTTTGAATGTACTGCCTGAGGCACACGCTTTGAGCAAAATAGGTGTTGCGGGGCAAAAATCTTTGAGCACCACAAAGTTGCCGTGTTTTCGGGTAGCAGTGAGGGTGCCTGTGTCTTCGTCGGTGGGAATACGCACTTCATGGTGAAATCCATAAATTTCGATGGTATCTTCTCGGCCAACCACTTGGCAGGTACCCATAATACGGTTATTTTTATCGTCCCAGAGGGACATGTATGCAGGTGTTGCCATATTTATTCCTTTTTAGACAGTTGAGATACTAAGTACAATTGCACATCTAGGCCTTCTATTTGAAAATGGGGGACGGCATACAGGGAGACGGTATAATACCCTGGATTATCGAGTACGGGGTGCACTTGAATTTTGCCTTCTTTGAGGGGGTATTGTGCCATTTGGTCGGCAGTTGGATCGGGCATTTTAGTCATTAAGCTTTTGAGCCATTGGTTTAGGCGACGTTCTATTTCAAGGGCATCTTGGCGAGAGCCTATGTTTTCGCGTTGCATCACTTTTAAGTAATGGCCCAAGCGAGAGGCCAAAAATACGTAAGGCAATCGAATGTTGAGTCGGCTGTTGGCCGTGGCGCCATCTTCCTGATATTCATCGGGTGTTTTGGTTGAATGAGCGGAAAAAAAGCAGGCATAGGATCTGTTTTTATAATAACTTAGGGGGATAAACCCTTCTCGAGAGAAGGTAATTTCTTGTGATTCAGAAATAACCACTTCGGTGGGAATTTTCATTTCCACACCTTGATGAGCTAAGAAGGTGGGGAGCGGAAGCTTATCAACCCGCCCGCCCGATTCTGGTCCACGGATGTTCACTGCCCACCCGTCTTGCTGAAAACTTTTAAGTAAATTATGGGCAAAAGCAAAAGAAGCGTATCCCCATAAATAATCTGAATGGGTGTTGGTTGTTTCGAGATAGGAAAAAGATTTGCATGCTTGTTGTACGCCATAAGGGGTTCTTTGGATAATACGAGGGAGACACAAGCCTACATAGCGGGCTTGTTCGGATTGTCTGAAATTTTTCCAATAAATATAGTCGGCCTTATCGAAAATTGCCTCAAAATGGGGGTTAGTAATCACTTCTGCGAAGGATTTTTTCTGAAAAAAACTGCTTTCCACATTAGAGATGAGGGGACAATGACTGATGGCAGCTACGTGGGCCATGTTATTCAGGAAGGGCATTTCAGTGAGTTCGAAGCTGAATTGGGTGATTATGGCGGCATAGGGTTCCCCCCCTGGCATATCAAATTCTTGGGTATAGGTGTGTCGATATAGGTGTGATTGTTGCCAAGGATGGTTGAGAAAATCTTGTTTTAGAGCTTCTTTGCTCACAGACCAAAGCCAAATTTGTGCATTTTGCGTGTTATCGAGGGTTTGGCATAAGGTTTCGAGTGCGCGCCAACTGGCCTCCAGGGCTTGAAAATCAGGATGATGTAAAACGGTATCAAGTTGGTCAGATAAGTAATCTTGGATATCTGCCAATGCGTTGTCAATCCAAGCCACAGTAAGGGGTTGTTTTTCATAATGAAATTCTTCTTCTAGCACTTTCACCGCTTCCAGTGCCAATGATAAACGTTGTTCAGCTGGAACAGTGGCTAAAATGTCCAAATGGGCACAGCGTGTGAGTATATTGGTCATTTAAATTCTCTGGGGAATATTTTCTTTTAGGTGTGTTTTCAGTTCGCGAAGTAATTGGCGGATAGCCATATATTTTTGGAGGTTTGGGAGTTTCATGAGTAAGTTGTCTGGTGAAAAATCAGCCATAGATTGAAACATGATGGGTTTATCATGAACGATGATGCTGGGTTTAATATGCTGCATAATTTCTGAGAAGTGGTGAGAAGACAGCGGCATTGGGCATCCGTCTGATATTGGCAGGAGGGTATTGCCGCCATAATTGCCCAGGCACAGCAGTTTGAAAGGCAGCTCTGTTTTTTTGAAGGAACCCTGGGTATTGAGTTCTAAGGTGATGTTGACGCGAGATTTTTTGTTCATTTTTTGATGACTTATTATTGTTTTGATAATTTTTATAGATACACCCCCACCCTACCCTCCCCCGCGAAGCGGGGGAGGGGATAAGGAAGACACTGCTCGTGTCACCCCAGCAGTATATATCTAACCCTATTCCGTTCATTTATACAACAAAAAATGAAGTACTTCAAGCATTTTTAATTCTTTTTGAAATAATGTTGATAATTTTTGATAAAAATGGGGATCTACGGCAGTAGGTTGAGATAACGATAACAGAAAGTCCAGATTTTTTTGTTGCATCCAGCTGGCACAATTTTGGGCTGACAGGGGGCCAAACACGACCAAAGCGCGATTTTTTTGCCAATAGATATGTTCCCAACGAAGGTTGGGTAGCCAGTTTTCGATGAGGGGCAGCCAAAAAAAGAGTTCGTGGGGGGAGGTAAGAGCAATCTCAATGGCTTGTTTACAATCGGGCACGCTTCGAAGGCGTTTTGCCCAGCTGTGAAGGGTGAGGATATCTGTGCACAGTTTAGGGGGGGCTAAGATGTCTTGTAGGATGATGGCAGGGGGAGAGGCGGGATTTAAGGGTTGTTGTAGGAGTATTTGCAATGATTTGTGTAAGTCGGCTGCATTTTTATGATGGGCTAAAGGAAAATCGACCAAAGATTGGTAATAAGATAACGCAAAAGACGTTTTGGGAACCCAGCGGGCCATGCCGAAAGGGTAGATACGTCCTGTGGCATCTTGACTGGGTAAAATGGTGGTAATGAGAGAAGACTTTGGGAGTCGAGTGAAGCCTTGAAGGGGAAATAAGGTTTGAAACTGGAGGGGATTTTGTTTTAATAGGGGGGATAAGTGTTGATATAGGGTCTCTATCCATTGTCCGAAGGTTTTGGCATGGGGCGTATTGAAAGAAAATCGCAAAAAATCGGGAGCAGCGGGTGATTTTCCGATACAGCAAAATTCGTTTGACGGGGCAGTGAAGAGATGTTTTATGATACATGCTCCGGCAATACAAAGTGTGCCACGGGTTCTATGGCGGGAATACGGGTTTTGAATTGAATGGAAAAAATTTCGCCCGAAGGATTTTTCAGTGTCCAAACGGTTGATTCGGATTTTTGAGAAGCGGCGTCAAACAATCGGAAGAGGGCCCAGGGGCCTTCGGTTTTAAAAGAAGCGCTGTGTCCTTTTGCTGCTGTGGCAGATACTTTGGCGATAGATTGCGCGTGTGCGCTGGGCCATTCGAACCCATGCCATTCTTGGGGTTCGTGGCGATACCGATAGATAGTTTGATTGCTTTCAAACGACATTTCGGATAAACGCGCATCCCCCACGGGATATAAGGCATAAGAAAATCCGATGGTTTTTCTGTTTTTCTGAAAAAAAGCGTTTGACAACCGAGTGGAAGCTTGTAAAGCTTTCAAAAATTCATCTGATACGGGCAAAGCAATGCCTTGCCATGTCTTTAATTTTCCGTCTTTACTCTCTAAAAATGGCGCCAAATACGCATTCACAAAAGAAAACAGAACCCCATCATTGGGTTGGAAAAAGTCAGCAAAATCTTCTACGGCGGCATCTTCCCCTTTTTTATTGAAAGGGTATTTTTGTGCCAAATGTTTTTGAAAAGGTGTTATCACTTTATTTTGCCAAGTAGTATCCAAGCCCTGGGCACATTGTTGTAACAAAGCGCGCCATGTATCTTGTACAGGTGATTTTAACAAGGCCAACAC
>JAHFQG010000115.1 GCA_023266415.1 Francisellaceae bacterium
GTTTGCTACCCCGTGGTGGCCCGCTAAAATGGCACGACGACTGGGGATGGGAGCCGTGGGTGGTCGGAAAAGCGCCCGGATGGTATACTCACTCTTATTCGCTTAAAAATGCGAGCTTTAAGGTGATAGATGCAGAAGGATTTCGGGCCAATGTTGGAATAATGTTGGTTAACAAACAAAATCAGATTTTTTGGGGACAACGTATCCATCAACAAGCTTGGCAATTTCCCCAAGGCGGGGTCAAAGAAGGGGAATCCACCGAAGAAGCCCTCTATCGTGAACTCTATGAAGAAATTGGCCTAAAAAACAATCAAGTCATCTGGCTTTGTGAAACCCAACATTGGCTCAAATACCGCCTTCCCAAAAAACTCATCCGCTTCGACAGTCATCCCGTCTGCATTGGGCAAAAACAAAAATGGATAGCATTGCGTTTCGTCGATGAAGACTCCGTCATCAATCTAGACGCCACCTTCACCCCTGAATTTGAATCGTGGAAGTGGGTGAGTTATTGGTACCCTTTACGCGAAGTGGTGAGCTTTAAACGAGAAGTATATCGACAAGCGTTAAGGGAATTAGCGCCCATTATTTTTGGAACACCCGCGCGTCATGCGCTGATGCCCCTCGACCCTTTCTATACCTAAAAGGAATTTTTGGTGCTGGGAACATTACGAAGGATTGTACAAGAGGTCAGCCGTGCAGCTGATTTACCACACGCACTAGAAACCACCGTCCAATGTGTGGCCAAGGCGATGCGCACCGAAGTGTGCACAGTCTATCTTCGAGATGTGGACAACCAGTGCTACCGATTGGCCGCTTCCGTCGGATTTCCAGAAGGCTGCCAAGTCACACTTGGTTTGTATGAAGGCCTGGTTGGGTTTGTAGGCGAAAAAGCAGAACCTCTTAATGTCAGCAATGCCAGTCAACACCCCCATTATTGTTATGTACCCGAAACCCAAGAAGAACGTTTCAATGCGTTTTTGGGCGTCCCCATCATCCATCAACGCAAAGTATTGGGGGTACTCACTGTCCAACAACGAGAAGCACGCAAATTTAATGAAAGTGAAGAGGCATTTTTAATCACCTTGGCTGCGCAATTGGCGGGTGTCATTGCGGTTGCACATACCGAAAATAAAAGCCGCGCCACCCAAAAACCGCGCCTTGAATTAGACTCTAAACCTACCTGCGTGGGTTCTCCCAGTGCCCCTGGCATTGCGTTAGGCACAGCCGTCTTGTCTTATTCTTTGGTCCATTTGGCCGATATTCCCGACCGGTTGGTGACTGAAAAAGGAGATGAAAAAAATCGATTCCGACAAGCAATTCAGTTAGCTAAAAATGAAATAGAAAACATGCAGCAACGCCTGAAAAAAAGCTTGCCTTCGGACGAGCATTCCGTGTTCCACCTGTATCTGCAGTTGCTTGAAAGCCCCACTTGGATCAACGACATTGAGGCTGCCATTGATTGCGGGTTTTGGGCCCCCAGCGCCTTACGCGATGCAGTACAAAAACGGATGGCTGTCTTTGAAGACATGCATGATACCTATTTACAAGAGCGATCGAATGACATTGCCGATCTGGCCAACCGAGTGCTAAAAAAATTGCTGCACTGTCAAGACAGTCAGTCCTCTTACCCAGATAACACCATTTTGGTCGGGTACGATATTAGCGTATCTTCATTGGCCGAAGTGCCCGAAGAGAAATTGGCCGGGATCATCTCGGTGCGTGGTTCCCCCAATTCACATGTGGCTATTTTAGCTCGTGCCATGGGCATTCCTTTCATCACAGGCGCGGTTGGGGCAGTGTCCGTGACCCATGAGGGAGATCCGGTCATTGTGAATGGCTATACCGGCCATTATTATGTCTCCCCACATCCTTCCCTCCAGAGCCAATACCAAGCCTTAGCCAAGCAAGAAGAAGCGCTTGATAACAGTTTGCAGGCACTGAAAGATTTACCCGCTGAAACCCTGGATGGCCATCGGGTTCATATGCTGGTCAATACGGGTTTTGTTACCGATATTCAGCCTTCCTTAGCGGTGGGGGCAGAGGGGGTGGGACTGTATCGGACGGAAGTTCCTTTTTTAATTCGAGACAGGTTTCCGAGTGAAGAAGAGCAATATCGCCTGTACCGTCAATTGTTCGAATCCTTCCACCCCAGAAAAGTAACGGTCAGAACCTTGGATGTGGGAGGCGATAAGCCATTGCCTTATTTTTCAGTGGCGGAAAGCAACCCCTCTTTGGGGTGGCGAGGGTTGCGAATGACGCTAGATCACCCCGAAATTTTGATGGTGCAGTTGAGGGCCTTATTTCGGGCCAGTGATGGCCTGAACAATATTCAAATTATGTTCCCCATGATCTCTCAAGTGTCTGAAGTAAAAGAGGCTATTGGGTTTGTTCAGCAAGCGTACGATGAAATTTTGGAAGAAGGGGCGGACATTCGTTTTCCTCCCTTAGGAGCCATGCTGGAAGTACCTGGCGTAGTGTGTTTAATTCCCCACCTGGCTCAATATCTCAACTTTTTTTCGGTGGGCTCCAACGATTTAACCCAATATTTGTTGGCGGTGGACCGAAACAACACCCAAGTAACTAACTTATATGATATTTTTCATCCCTCCGTGGTTCATACGCTTTATACCATTGTCAAGGCAGCACATGTGGCTGGAAAATCGGTGGGGCTGTGTGGGGAAATGGCGGCTGATCCGGCTGCAGTGTTACTCCTGCTGGGAATGGGGTTTGATTCTCTCAGCGTTCATGCCACGAGATTACCACGGATTAAATGGGTCATTCGAAATATGACGTATCAAAAAGCACAAGCGCTTGTAGAGCAAGCACTGAAACAAGAAGATGCCACTGCCATTCGTCAATTGCTCCATCAAGCCATCGAAGAAGCTGGCTTGGAAGGGCTTATGTATGTGGGGAAACCTCTATGATGGTACTCCTATTGTATGTTGGATTAGGCCTTTTGGTAGGCTTGTTAGCCGGTTTGTTGGGAACGGGAGGGGGGATTATCACCGTGCCTGCCCTGTTTCTTATTTTTGAATATTTTCATTTTCCGTATGAATATAGCATGCATTTGGCCACGGGCACGTCTTTGGCTTGCATGGTGATTAGCACAGCGGGTTCTACGTGGGTACACAATAAAAAACAAGCCATTCAGTGGAAAGTATGGCGAACCACCATGCCAGGTATTGTGATAGGTGCTCCCTTAGGGGTCTTTTTGGCCCAAAATTTATCAACGGATGTCTTAAAACGGTTTTTTGGGGTATTTCTTATTTTGGTGGCGTTAAAATTTTTAATGCCCGAAAAAAAACCCATTGAAATTATTCCGAAAAAGCCTCTCTTTTATGGCATCGCGGGCGGTATCATGGGCTTTTTATCGGGCGCTCTGGGGATTGGGGGGGCAACTTTTATGGTGCCTGTCTTGTTATGGACCGGGTTTTCCATGAAAGAATCCAGTGCCACCACCGCTGCTTGCATCTGGCCAATGGCGGTGTTAGGGACAGTTATGCAAATTGTATTGGGATCATCTAAAGCTGTTGTTTTACCGCCCGATTCATGGGGGTTTGTGTATTGGCCCGCTGCCTTTGGTATTGGGGTAGCCAGCTTACTTAGCGCCCCTTTAGGGGTCTTTTTGGCCCATCATTTGTCATCTCGAACCTTGAAAGTGATTTTTTCAGCCATATGTCTGATAACAGCAGGAAAAATGGTGCTTTAAGGCTGCGCAAAATGCCGGTCCTTCTGAAAATGTTGGAACAATTGAATAGATTCCATCATTTGGTTGCTTTTTTCTAACAAAAGCTGTGCTTGTATCTTAGTTTTTTCCATGGAATCCATATCTTCTAAATGTTGCAGATAAGCCTGATCTTCCAATTCCTTATCTTTTAACATTTGCTCTCGATTGTTTTCATATCGTTCTATCCATTTCTTAATGCGGGCTTCTTTTTGCGCCTTTAATTCTTCGGGTGACAAAACAGGGGCCGTAGGCCGATCTGCAGCCGCCGCTTTTTCAGCTTGTATTTTTTTCAAATTCAAAATGCGGTCGTGAATTTGAGTTTGTATGTCAGTCAAAAGAACCCCATTAATGGTTAGGCCCCCTTGAGGTTGACGTT
>JAHFQG010000116.1 GCA_023266415.1 Francisellaceae bacterium
TGTGTTCACCATATACCACGTGGGTATGGCACCCCACGCTTTGGAGTCGATTTTGTAGCAACAACGCATCTTCTTCTTCCGCCACCACCGCGATGCGGGGAGAGACGGCCAGGCAAATATCGTGCAAACGTTCGATATTGTGATGGGCAGACACGGAGATTATTTTGTATCGTTCAGGGTTGGTTTCTACCACCCGCAAAACTGAGGCCCCGATAGAGCCTGTGGCACCCAATAAAGCTATTTTTTTCATACCAGCAGGAGGCTTATGGGGATGGTGAACAAAAGTGCATCGAGGCGATCTAGGAGTCCTCCATGACCGGGTAACAGAGTGCCGCTGTCTTTAAGATGACTGGCCCTTTTATAAACACTTTCGTATAAATCGCCCACAATACCCAGGGGCACCAATACCAGGATAAAGAGCCACCAACGCGTTACGCCAGCGCCTTGCCAGCCCAGCGCATAAGCCAGCATTAGGCCGATGAAAGGCAAGCCAAGGGCCCCTATCACGCCTTCCCAACTTTTGCCTGGGCTGATACGGGGAGCCAGTTTGTGGTGCCCCCACTTTGTGCCAACCCAATAGGCCCCTATATCAGCCAGGCACACAATGGATAAAGTGGCCAAAAGGCGCTCGCGACCAAAAGCCATCTGGTCAAAATGCTGGACGCCCCAAAAAAAATTAATAAACAACAGCCAGCCAATCATATATCCCAAGAATAAAGATCGTTTCCCCAAGGGGGGGGTAGGTAAGAGGCATTCTATTAGGGCCAGACAAGGTAGCCCAACGGCCAGGATTTGAAACCAGTGTATATCGAAACGATGTGCTCTGACCATGGCCATAACCCAACTCAGAATGAGCACTGTGAGTACACTGTATAAAAAACGTCGGTATTTAGATATGCTGGGTTGCAGCAAATATCGCCATTCAAAGGCACACATGCCTGTGAGTAACGTCAAGA
Source organism: Francisellaceae bacterium (assembly GCA_023266415.1). Classification (GTDB taxonomy): domain Bacteria; phylum Pseudomonadota; class Gammaproteobacteria; order Berkiellales; family Berkiellaceae; genus JAHFQG01. The sequence goes on from JAHFQG010000116.1 coordinate 957, forward strand.
CCCCGATGAACAGCCCTGAGGAGGCTTGAAGAATAAGGACAACAACCGCCACCAGGAGGCAGATCCCCGTTCGTGCACGTTTAGTGAACATTGAGTTGAGCTCCTGTCATGCCAAAGCGGCGTTCGCGGTGTTGGAAGGCATCTACGGCTTCCTGAAAAGCGGCTTCTCGAAAGTCTGGCCAGTAGAGGGGGGTAAAATACAATTCGGTGTATTTTAGGTGCCACAATAAAAAATTACTGAGACGCATTTCGCCGCTGGTGCGGATGAACAAATCAGGATTAGGACAATTTTGAAGGCTTAAATGGGATTGAAAGACGGATTCGGTGATATCTTCTGGCTTTAACACCCCTGTGGCCACTTTTTGGGCTAAAATTTGGGCAGCCTGGACGATATCCCATTGTCCGCCATAATTGACGGCAATATTTAAGAGCAAATTTGTATTAGACTGGGTCAATTGCATGGCAGCCTGTATTTGGGTTTTAAGGGAGGTATTTAAGGGGTGCAAATCGCCCACCACCTGGATACGCACGCCATTTTTATGCAATTGTTCGGTTTCATAGTTCAATACCTGCGAAAAAATTTGCCATAAAAAACGCACTTCAGTTTCTGGGCGACGCCAATTGTCGGAACCAAAAGCGAATAAAGTCAGTACTTTAATGGAATGCGATAAGCAAAATTGGATAGCGACGCGAACAGACTCCACGCCTCGACGGTGTCCTTCGGTGCGCGGCAAGCCGCGTTCAGTGGCCCAACGGCCATTGCCATCCATAATAATAGCGACGTGATTTAATGTAGTCACCAAACTTAACCTTAAATATCCAGGAGTTCTTTTTCCTTGTCGCACAGCATTTTTTCGATATCTGCTACACAGGCATCGGTTAATTTTTGGATACGTTCTTCGGCCCGTTTTTCATCGTCTTCGGTGATCTCTTTGTCTTTCAGTAATGCTTTCAGGGTTTGGTTGGTATCTCGCCGTACGTTACGAATGGACACTTTGGTATTTTCGCCTGCTGCGCGCACTTTTTTAATCAGCTCTTTCCGTCGTTCTTCGGAAAGTGGGGGCAATGGCAACCGTAGTCCTTCAGCGGAAGGGGTGGGATTGACGCCCAAGTTTGCTTTCAAAATGGCTTGTTGTATTTGGGGAATAGATTTTTTATCCCAGGGTTTGATGTGTAGCATCAGGGCGCTTTCCACCACAATGGAAGCCATTTGGTTCAGAGGGGTATCTTTGCCATAGTAAGGGACCACCACATCATGGAGGATATCCGGGCTGGCACGCCCGGCACGCAGGCACAACAGTTCATCGTGCAAAGCTTTTTTAGCCTTTTCCATACGGGTTTTGGTTTCTGTAAACAGATTATTCAGCATGGGGGTTACTCCACCAGAGTGCCTTCATCATGTCCGAGTACCACATTGAGGAGGGCATGTTTTTTGTGCAAATTAAAGACGCGAATGGGCATGTTTTGATCACGACATTGGCAAAACGCACTTAAGTCCATGATGCCCAATTCTTTTTCCAAGGCTTCTTGGAAGCTGAGGCGTTTATAGAGGGTAGCTTCAGGGAAACGGGCTGGATCGGCCGAGTAAACACCATCGACGTGGGTGGCTTTGAGTAGGATATCGGCTTCGATTTCAATGGCCCGCAAAGAAGCAGCGGAATCGGTGGTGACCAAGGGGTTTCCTGTCCCAGCGGCGAAAATCATGAGGTAGCCATCGGCCATATTTTGCAGTGCACTCAGCCGGTCGAAGGGTTTTGCCACACCATTCATTTGGACAGCTGACATAATCTGAGCCATCAAGCCAGTTCGATGACAAGCATCCCGAAAGGCAATGGCATTCATGACAGTGGCCAACATTCCCATTTGGTCACCTGCGATGCGCCCCAAGCCTAAGGCGTTCAGGGTAGCGCCTCGAAACAAGTTCCCGCCCCCTATGACGATCCCAATTTGAACCCCGAGTTCATAGATACGTTTTACATCAGCCACGATAATATCGAGCACTTTGGGATCTATTCCAAAAGAGAGCTCCCCCATCAAGGCCTCACCGCTCATTTTGAGTAAAATACGCTTGAAGGCGGGTTTTTGCATGGTTATTTGCCCCCCATCATGCCAGCCACTTCATCGGCAAAGTTAGCGGTTTTCTTTTCGATGCCTTCGCCCACGGCTAACCGTATGTAAGTGACAACCTCTGCTTTTTTCTCTTGTAGAAATTGAGCCACGGTTTGATCGGGGTTTTTCACAAAGGGTTGGCTGAGGAGACAAATTTCAGCCAAATATTTGTTGAGTTTGCCTTGCACCATTTTTTCGATGATTTCTTTGGATTTTCCGCTGCTTTCAGATTGGGCCATGAAAATGTCGGTTTCTTTGGCGATTCGGTCAGCCGGGACGGTTTTCGCTGAAAGGTATTCGGGTCGACTGGCGGCCACATGCATGGCAATGTCTTTGGCGATGGCGGCATCGCCCCCAATCAATTGGACCAACACCCCAATTTTTCCGCTGTGTACGTATGCGCCAATAACTTGCCCAGCAGGCGCGGCCAAATAAGCGGCTCGACGCACTTGAAGGTTTTCACCAATTTTCCCCACCAAGGCTTGCCGGTCGGCTTCTACCTGCGCTTTTAGGGGATCGATGGCTGCGTTTTGGTTCTTTAAAACCTGTTCAGCCGTTTTTTGACAGAATTCGGTAAAGTGGGTGTCTCGTGCCACAAAATCGGTTTCGCAGTTCACTTCGACTAATGCCATGGCTTGTGGGCCGCTGGCCAATGTAATGAGGCCTTCAGCGGCGGTACGCGAAGCGGTTTTTTCAGCTTTTCGGTTACCGGCTTTAGCGATTTCGATTTCAGCTGCTTGCATATCGCCCGCTGTTTTTTCCAATGCTTTTTTGCAATCCATCATACCGGCGCCGGTGAGGCGCCGTAGGTCGCTGACCATAGTTGCGGTGATGTTCATAGGTTACCCTTCTGGCGGCAAATCGAGAGGAGATGTTTAGGTTGCTTCAGCCAATTGAAAGTGTTCGGGTTCAGCGATCGTACCGTGTTGGTTGGCTTTCCCTTCCAAATAAGCATCCACCACAGAGGACACATACAGCTCAATGGCTTTTAAGGCGTCATCGTTACCGGGAATAACGTAATTGACCCCA
>JAHFQG010000117.1 GCA_023266415.1 Francisellaceae bacterium
ATGTTGGCGGTACGGTTTGGATCATACTCCAAACGTTCTACCCGAGCCATAATATTGTCTTTATCCCGTCTGAAATCGATAAAGCGGATCCGCCGTTTGTGCCCTCCCCCCCGATGCGGTACAGTGATACGTCCTTGATTATTCCGACCACTGATGCGTATTTTATTTTGAGTTAGGTGCTTGACTGGCTTGCCTTTATGCAATTCCGGAGTCACCACCTTCACCGTAAAGCGTCGACCGGGTGTCGTTGGTTTCTGAAGTTGAACAACTGCCATAGCTTTCCCCAATCCTAAGCTTCTATGAACGATATAGTATGGCCATCTGCCAAAGTGACATAAGCTTTTTTCTTCGCTTTCTGAAACCCTGAACGACGACCAAACCGAACTTGTTTAGGACGTACTGTCACCGTACGAACCCGCTCAACGGCCACTTTAAAAAAGCTTTCTACCGCTGACTGAATTTCTGCTTTGTTAGCGCTGGGCAATACCCAAAAACCAACCGAATTTTCTCTCGCATTGGAGAGCACCATTTTTTCAGTGACGACAGGCGCTAACAGTACTCTGTGTAATTTACTCATGTGCTAATGCCTCTTCCACTTCTCTCAATGCCTTTTCTGTCATTAATACTCGGTCGTACCGAATGAGACTGACCGGATCGACCATATCGGGTTCAATCAGTCCGACTTTGGGCACATTCCGTGCGGACAAATAAAGGGCTTCATCGACATAATCGGTTACGATTAAGACATCTTTCAGGCCTAACCCGTGTAATTTCGAAATAAGCTCTTTGGTTTTAGGCACTTCCATCGAAAAAGTTTTGACCACAATTAGGCGCTCTTGACGAACCAACTCAGACAGGATAGAACACATGGCCAGACGGTACATTTTTTTATTCACTTTTTGTGAAAAATCGCGAGGTTTCGCGGCAAAAATAATACCCCCTTTACGCCACAACGGACTCCGAATGGTCCCTGCACGAGCACGGCCAGTGCCTTTTTGACGCCAAGGCTTAATACCGCCCCCGCGACGTTCTGCTCGTGTCTTTTGCGCTTTTGTACCGGCTCGTTCACCAGCCATCAAGGCAACCACCACTTGGTGGACCAAAGGCTCATTAAATTCTCTGGCGAATGCGACTTCTGAAACCTGTATGGTTTCAGAGGGGCTGCCTCTGGAATTTGCAATGGCTAACTGCATTATTCACTCCTCACTAAGCGGTCTGCATATGTTTGACTGCGGGACGAATAAAAACAACCCCCCCCTCAGCCCCGGGAACCGCGCCCTTGACTAAAACCAAACAACGTTCTGTGTCAATTTTAACGACTTCCAAATTTTGAACCGAAACCCGTTCATTCCCCATTCGTCCTGGCATTTTTTTACCTTTAAAGACACGACCTGGGGTTTGATTTTGACCAGTCGAACCTAAAGATCGGTGCGAACGGGAATTCCCATGGGTCGCATCTTGGGTTCGAAAGTTATATCGTTTGACGGTGCCCGCGGTACCTTTTCCTTTCGAAATGGCGGTCACGTCGATTTTTTGCCCGACGGTGAAGCGTTCTAGTCCGACGGCATCCCCAACGGTTAAGCCTTCTAGTTCGGAAGCTTTGTCAGCACGCAGCTCCCACAACCCCACGCCTGGTTCGACATTGGCGGTGGCAAACACACCGGCCTCTGGCTTAATCAAGCGATTGGCTTTTTTAAGCCCCATGGTGACTTGAAATGCAGAGTATCCGTCTGTACTTTCTGTTTTAATTTGTGTGATACGATTAGGTTGAACCATAATCACAGTCACAGGGACTGAGCGACCGTTTTCTTGAAAAACGCGGCTCATCCCCAATTTTTTTCCGACCAAACCCATTGCCATATTAACCTCTCTCGTACTGTTTAGCTGACGGCAATCTGAACATCGACGCCTGCGGCCAAATCTAATTTCATGAGTGCATCCACGGTTTTGTCAGTTGGCTCAACAATAATCACCAATCGGTTGTGGGTGCGAATTTCATACTGATCTCTCGCTTTTTTATCAATATGCGGCGAAACCAGAATGGTCAACTTCTCAATATGCGTGGGTAACGGCACAGGACCCCGCACTTGGGCACCGGTACGCTTCGCGGTTTCTACAATTTCTTTAGCTGACTTGTCGATCAGCACGTGATCGAACGCTTTTAAATTAATTCGTATCACTTGTTTCTTGTCTGCCATCGTATTTTGCCTCTTAAACCTTAACTCTTGCCTCGGGACTTAATGACTGCTTCCGCCACATGGGCAGGCGTTTCTGCGTATTTCAGGAATTCCATGGTGTATGTAGAACGACCCTGCGACATAGAACGTAAATCAGTTGCGTATCCAAACATTTCGGCCAATGGCACATGTGCTGAAATCGTTTTACCGGCCGGGGTATCTTCCATCCCCTGCAAAATACCCCGGCGGCGGTTTAAATCGCCCATCACATCACCCATGTAGTCATCTGAAGTAACCACTTCTACATCCATAATAGGTTCTAGTAAGACTGGTTTGGCTTTTCGAGCCCCGTCTTTGAACCCCATAGAGGCTGCAATTTTAAATGCCATTTCACTAGAATCCACATCGTGGTACGAACCATCAAACAGGGCGACTTTAAAATCTACTACCGGATATCCAGCAATCACCCCATTTTGCATTTGCTCCTCTATCCCTTTCCGGACAGCAGGAATATATTCCCGAGGAATACTTCCCCCTTTAATTTCATCCAAAAAGAGAAACCCTGCCCCTCTTTCTTGGGGAGAAATACGAAGCCAAACGTGACCATACTGACCACGCCCCCCAGATTGACGAATAAATTTGCCTTCTTGCTCAACAGAGCCTTGAATAGTTTCACGATAGGCTACTTGGGGTTTTCCTACATTGGCGCCCACTGAAAATTCTCGCTTCATGCGGTCGACAATAATTTCCAAATGCAGCTCACCCATCCCAGCAATAATGGTTTGCCCAGATTCTTCATCGGTTTTAACGCGGAAAGAAGGGTCTTCTTTAGCTAACCGACTTAAAGCAATACCCATTTTTTCTTGGTCTGCTTTGGTTTTAGGCTCAATGGCCACGGAAATAACAGGTTCAGGGAACACCATGCGTTCGAGTACAATGGGGTGATCGAGACTGGATAAGGTATCGCCTGTGGAAGTGTATTTTAATCCCACAACGGCGGCGATATCCCCAGTTCGAATTTCTTTGATTTCTTCTCTGGAATTGGCATGCATTTGCAAGATTCGACCAAAACGTTCTTTTTCCCCTTTAACCGTATTAACCACGGTGGTACCCGAAACCAGTGTACCAGAATACACTCGAACGAACGTCAGAGATCCGACAAAAGGATCAGTCATAATCTTAAAGGCCAATGCACAAAACTTTTCATCATCGGCTGGCTTGCGTTCCATTTCAACTGTTGGGTCGTCTTCAGCCGTCCCTTGCACAGGGGGAATATCGGTTGGAGAAGGCAAAAAGTACACCACGGCATCCAGCATGGCTTGAACGCCTTTGTTTTTAAAGGCTGAGCCACATAAAACGGGTACCAGCTCCCCTTTCAGGGTTTGGGAACGCAATCCGGCCCGAATTTCAAGCTCGGTGAGAGGTTTTCCTTCTAAGTATTTGTCCATCAGCGCTTCGCTGGCTTCTGCGGCAGCTTCGACCATATGATCATGCCAGGTTTGGCATGTTTCTCGCATGGCGGCAGGGATATCTCGTTCTTCAAACCGCATGCCTTGGGTTTCTTCATCCCAATAAACGGCTTTCATGCGAATGAGATCAACCACCCCTTCGAAAAGCTCTTCAGCGCCTATGGGCAGCTGAATGGGCACGGCACGCGCTTTAAGGCGATCTTTCATTTGCCCCACAACGCGTAGAAAATTAGCGCCCGCACGGTCCATTTTGTTCACAAAAGCAATACGAGGCACCCCGTATTTATTGGCCTGGCGCCAAACAGTTTCCGATTGAGGCTCTACGCCACCGACTGCACAAAAAACGGCACAAGCACCGTCTAATACTCGTAAGGAACGTTCGACTTCGATGGTGAAGTCGACGTGGCCGGGAGTGTCAATAATATTAATACGATG
>JAHFQG010000118.1 GCA_023266415.1 Francisellaceae bacterium
AACACCTTCCCAATAATGACTCCTGCCGCCCACAAAACGCGTCAGGGCTATTTCACCGGGCAATGCCCCAAAAACAAAGACCACTTTTCCTTCATAATGAGCAATACCGCGACCTTCATGGGAAAGCGCAGTGATGGTGAGTGGGGTTAGTGGTGGAAATTTTGTCATTGAATATCCTTGTTGATACACCCTTCCCTGTCATGCCAGCGAAGGCTGGCATCCAGTCCGAATATTAGGGCCCTGGACCCCAGCCTACGCTGGGGTGACACATGCCTGGACCCCAGCCTACGCTGGGATGACACATGCCTGGACCCCAGCCTACGCTGGGGGGACACATGCCTGGACCCCAGCCTACGCTGGGGCTAAAGACTCACGGGATTGTGACATTTCTCTCTAAATTCTTTAAAATGGGGTTTATCTTCCATTGTCAGATATTGAACTAACTTTTCGTATGTACTCAAATACCCTGCTTCACTTAATTTTCCACGCATTTTCTCAAATCGGAGGTAAATAAGGTATGTATTGAGCACATCGGTTTCACAATAATCTCGAATAGACTGAATTTCCCCTGCCTCATAGGCCGCCAACACCCCTGCCCCATTCATATCCATTTTGCCTGGAAATCCACACAAAGTGGCGATTTCATCCAATTTAGCACTCGCCCGAGCTTGATATCCCGACAAAATATCCATCAAATCTCGGTGTCGATAATGGTATCGACCTAAATAATTGTCCCATTTAAACTGGGGATCGGACTCCCCTCTTTCCCAATACTCAGGCGCACTAATGCCATGAAAAAGGGCCCGATAATGAAGCACAGGCAAATCAAACCCCGTGCCATTCCAAGAAACCAAGGTTGGTTTATACTTACGAATGCCTTGAAAGAATCGTTGAATGATATCTAACTCAGTAGAATCAGTGTCCCCAATACTCCATACCCGAAGCTCCTGAGGGGTACTCAACGCACATGAAATACACACCACTTGATGAAAAGGATGGCGCAAAAACTCATCCCCCGATTGAGCTCGTTGCTTAGCCAACATGCCCTGTCGAACCTCCAGATCTGATAAATGGTCGGGGAACCCCCAACAACGCCGACCAGCAGCCGCATCTGGGATGGTTTCTAGGTCAAAAACGAGGGTAGAGCCCATAGGTCACCTTGCTGTTCTGTACAAACTGGCTGATAATACCCCAATTCGGCCTAGGTGGGGAGATCTCCCTTATTTTTCGTTTTATAATTAGTTGGTTAATCTTCTTTCCCTTACTGGTTGGCGCAACCGCTTCTGAGCAGCCACTGCGCCGAATTGCCATCGTTTCCAACGAAAATTTCAATGATTTGGTGCACCGCATCGAAGCCTCAGTCTTTATGGAAGGGGCCTCCCACCCCATGTTGATCCACTTAGATGCCTATCAATTGAACCCAGAAGAAATAAACCAAAGTGACTATGAATTGATTGTCACCGTTGGTGAAGTGGCCCTAGATAAGGTATTAGAACACCAAATAACCAAACCCATTTTGGCCACTTTATTACGAAAAAGTCAGTTTTATGGCTTGCTTTCAAATTATAATATCCCACTTCCTCAGTACAATCCCCCCATCACCGCCCTTTTCTTAGATCAGCCCATTCACCGCCAAATGAACCTGATTAAATGTCTGCTCCCAGATATGCCGCAAAAAAATGCGGTGGGGGTGATTTTAGGACCTGGATCCTCTTTGTACCAAAACACCCTTAAAAAAACGGCTATGGACAAACGATTGTCGCTCAACATGGTGTATGTTAACCCCTCTGAAAATCCCATCAGCGCTATGAACTATGTGTTAAAAGAGGCCAAGGTATTGTTGACCATCCCAGATCAAAGTGTGTATAACGTCCACACGGCTCGAGGGATTTTATTGTCCGCTTTCCGGAGTCATGTGCCCGTTATTGGTTTTTCCAAAGCGTATGTGAATATTGGGGCCTTGGCCGCTGTTTACTCCAACCCACACCATATGGCTCTAGAAATCTCCGAAGAAATTATGCGAATTTTTAATCATCCTGGAAGACCTTTATCGTCTCCAAAATACCCACATATGTTTCAAGTGGCACTGAATACTCAAGTGTGTCAAGCATTTTCATTGCCCGATTACAGTGAGTCAGCTTTACAATATGCATTGCAAGAAATGGAACGGACACATGCGGAGGTGTGTCATGTGTCTAAGTGAAGGAGCTGTTCAGTGAAAGAATTAGGAATTAAAGCCCGAGTTTTATTTTTAACCTTAGTTCCTTCATTTTTGATTGCATTGTCTTTGGCCACGTATTTTACCAGCACGCGCATCAACGATTTGGACAATGCCTTACGCGACAGAGGCTATGCCATTGCTTTACAGTTGGCGCCAGACAGTGAATTTGGGGTTTTTTCTGGTAATTTAGATAACTTAAAACAACTCGTCAACCACAGTTTAGAAGAACCCGAAATTCGGGGTGTGAGCATTTATAACAAAGAAGGGAAATTATTAGCCCATGCAGGCGCTGACTTCAAAGTTCCGGCGTCCCATTTGCAGCGTATTGATCCCAATAATCGTCATGGCATTAGTATGCACGAAGCGGGCAATAATCTCATTTTCACGGTACCCATTTTCATTCGAGATGTGATTATTGATGACTTCCCGGATGGCCCCACTGAAGATCATTGGCACACCAACAACCTAGAGCATGTGATGGGGTGGGCCAGCTTAGAAATTTCTTATATGAACACGACCTTACGCCAATATCAGGTCTTATTTGCAGCCAGCATGATTGTGCTATTTGGGTTAGGGATAAGCTGGATTTTTGCCTATCGGATGGGACGAGATGTAACCCAACCCGTGTTAAAAATTGCCAATGCGGTAGAGCGTATTAAAGATGGGAAGTTAGATACTCGGGTGTACACCGAGGCCCGTGGAGAGCTGCGGCATTTGGAAAGTGGGGTGAATACCATGGCGGCAGCCCTACAACGAGCCCATGAAGAAATGCAACAAAGTGTGGAACAAGCCACCGTTGACCTACGACAAACATTGGAAACCATTGAAATTCAAAACATTGAACTGTTAGGGGCCCGAAAAGAAGCGGAGGCAGCCAGTCGGGTGAAATCCGAATTTTTAGCCAACATGAGTCATGAAATTCGGACCCCTCTCAACGGGGTAATTGGGTTTATTAACTTACTCATGAAAACCACGTTGGATATTCGACAAAAAGACTATTTGTGTACCATTCAAAAATCGGCGGCCAGTTTGTTATCCATTATTAACGACGTTTTAGACTTTTCTAAAATAGAGGCTGGCAAACTGCAAGTAGACGAAGTGCCCATGGACATTCGAGAATGTGTGGAAGAATCCCTCACCCTCTTAGCCCCTGCGGCCCACGACAAACTTTTAGAGCTCATTCCAGTCATTTATGGCAACGTACCGCCCAGGATTATGGGCGATCCTCTTCGACTCAAGCAAATTCTCACCAATTTAGTGAGTAATGCCATTAAATTTACGGAAACCGGGTGCATTACGGTACAAGTGATGTTGAAATCATGTGAATATAACCGAATATCTTTGTGTATTAAGGTCACGGATACGGGTATTGGAATGACCCAAGAAGAGCAAGCGCTGTTGTTTCAAGCGTTTAACCAGGCCGATTCCAGCACCACCCGTCGATTTGGGGGAACAGGCTTGGGATTGGTGATTTCCAAGTGTCTGATTGAACAGATGCAAGGTCATATTGGGGTAGAAAGTTACCCTAATCAAGGGTCGACCTTTTGGTTTGATTTTATGGCGCCGGTTATCCCAAAACCCTCGGTGGCTCATGCCTTAGATAACATTTTTAAAGGTCGCGAGATATTACTTTTTGATGCCCATCCGATGGTACGTGCCTCGTTGCAACATACGACCAAACTCTGGGGGATCCGAATTACGGAGCTCACGACGCTCTCCTTACTACCAGAGGTACTTCAAAATTCTGCCACCACCTTTCATTTGGTCCTTATTGGACTGACCCCCTTTGAAGATTCACAAGCCATTCAGTCTCTCATTCAGACGGTCAAAC
>JAHFQG010000119.1 GCA_023266415.1 Francisellaceae bacterium
GTTTTTAGGCAATGCGTATGCTGTTTTAGCCATTAAACATTGTGCAGGGGTAACACCCATTCGGCCTAAATGGGCACAGCAACAACCGTGGCGTACACAAACATTAATTCAAACAGCAGAATTTGGACAGAAAAATGACGGAAAATGCAGTTGAAATTTTTACCGATGGGGCATGCAGTGGTAATCCAGGCCCCGGTGGTTGGGGCGCTATTGTGCGTTACGGGCACCATGAAAAAGTGTTGTACGGGTTCGAGCCAGACACGACCAACAATCGGATGGAGCTGCAAGCTGCAATAGAAGGCCTCAAAGCCTTAAAAAAGCCCTGTGACGTGGTACTCTATACCGATTCCCAATATGTGAAACAGGGTATTACATTGTGGATCCACAATTGGAAAAAAAACCATTGGCGTAATGCCAGTAAACAGCCGGTTAAAAACCAAGATTTATGGCAAGCCTTAGAGAAGGCCACCTGTCAGCATCAGGTGGTTTGGCAATGGGTCAAAGGGCATAATGGACATGAAGATAACGAACGGGCCGATGCGTTGGCCAGACGGGCTATTGAGGAGAATACGTGAAACGTCAAATTGTACTCGATACCGAAACCACAGGGCTGTCGCCTACTTCTGGCCATCGTATCATTGAAATTGGGTGCGTAGAGCTTATCAACCGTCGGTTAACGGGGCAGCATTTTCATACGTATCTCCAACCAGATCGCAAAGTTGACCCCGGGGCCTTTCGAGTTCATGGGATCAACGATGCGTTTTTAAAAGATAAACCGCGGTTTCCAGACGTGGTGGATGCTTTTTTAGACTATTTGAAAGACGCCGAACTTATTATTCATAATGCCCCTTTCGATCTGGGTTTTTTAAATAGCGAATTGACCCACATGAAAGCCAAAATCCGAAAAGTGGAAGCCCATCACAACATCATTGATACCTTGGTGTTGGCCCGCAAAAAACATCCTGGTCAGAAAAATAACTTAGATGCGCTCTGTAAGCGTTATTTGGTGGGTAATGAGCACCGTAAGCTACATGGGGCCTTACTAGACGCTGAAATCTTAGCCGATGTGTATTTGCTGATGACAGGGGGGCAAAATACTTTATCATTTGGCTTGTCGTGCGAAACGGAGGTGGCCAGTGTGCCGTTAGCACCTTTAGTGCCTATTCACACACCGGTTGTTTTGGCCACACCCGATGAACTCATAGCGCACGAAGCTTATTATGCTGCCTTATGAGGCGTTATGTTAAAACTCAATCCCCAAGACACCAAAATACACAAGGGTAATAGGATAAAGGGGATGTGGAAGTTGGCATAAGATTTATCCATTAGCCACCCAATCAGGGGTTGAAAAAGGGCGCCTCCGGCCATTATTACCATGTTGGTAAATCCAATGGCGATGCCACTTTTATGCTGAGGGGCATAGCGTCGGTTTATCCAGGTAAACACAATCAGCATATGGCTTGTGGCAATCCCATACCCAAAAAATAAGAGGGCCAGGGCGGTTGGTGGTAGGTTAATTAACAGTAATACAGCTGACAAAAACGAACACGCGGCCAAGCAGGCCCATCGGCAAAAAGCCAAAGGGTTTGCGACGGCAGGGTATAAAGAGCCCATGATAGGGCCCCCGCACCCTATGCCAATAAATACCCATGAATTTAAGAAAGCCGCTTCAGGGCGAGATAAATGGTGTGTGGTCATGAGAAACGGGATGCCCCACAGTTCTACAAAAGCTGTAATAGGAGCAACCAAAAAAGCCCCATACAAGGCCATGGTCCATGTTGCTGGGGTGCTTATAATCCCTTTTAAGCTGTGCCAGAAAGGGGGGGGATGGGTATGGGCCGCAGAGATAGGTGTCCGAACCAGAGCAATGATGCACACGGTTAATACGATTCCTATTATGCCTAAGTATTTGAAAGAAGCGTGCCAACCCACCTGGGAGACCATCATTGCCAAGGGTACGCCGCCCAACAAGCCACCTATCAAACCAAAACAGTTGGTGAGACCTGCCACAAATGGAAAGTGTTTTTCGGGGAGCCACGCGCGTGCCAAATGGAGGCATCCAATGAAAGCACAGGCGGAGCCCATACCAATGAGGGCTCGGCTGATTTTAGCGAGCCAGAGGGTATCTGCTCCGGCCATTAAAAAAGAGCCTATGCTTATGCAAGCACAGGATAAGGCCAAAATACGGCGAGAGGAAAACCTATCAAACCCATATCCCGCCGGAATTTGGCATAATCCGTAGGCATAAAAGTAGTAGGCAGATACCTCGCCCAATGCGGCTCGGTCGATGTGGAGCGAGATCATGATGTCGGGCACCATGACGCTGATGGCCACACGCTCAATAAACTCATAGGCGTAGAAGAGGGCGGCAATGCCCCAGATAAACCACCCCATAGGCATTACCAAGCCGGAACAGCGCCGTTTGAAAAGCGCTCTTTGGCTTTTTGGATGACAGCCGGATCATGCAAAGCTTTCATGAGTTGTTCGAAGCGTTTATCGTGTGATTCGCCTTGACGCACCGCCACAACGTTGGCATAAGGAGAGTGTTTGTCTTCCACCCATAGGGCATTTTCGAGAGTAAGATGCGCAGGTATGGCGTAGTTGGTATTGATGGCGGCCAAGGCCAAATCGTTGAAGGCACGGGGCAATTGGGCGGCTTCCATGGGTTGAATATGGAGGTGTTTTGGGTTTTCAATGATGTTGGCCAAAGAAATTTGGGCGATATGTTGGGTGTTCAGCTTAATCAGGCCTGCATTTTCTAGCAAAAGCAAGGCACGAGCCTCATTACTGGGATCGATGGGGATACCCACGGTGGCATGGTGGGGGATGTCTTTGAGTTGGGTGAACTTTTTGGAATAGAGGCCCATGGGGTAAAGGAATGTTTTGCCCAAAGATATGATTTTAAAATGGCGCTCGTTCACCATGGTATCGAGGTAAGGTTGGTGTTGGAACATGTTGGCATCGATGGATTTTTCAACCAAGGCAACGTTTGGGGTGACGTAGTCTTCAAACTCAATGATTTTAATGTGAAGACCATATTTTTCTTGGGCGATTTTTTGAGCGGTTTGCATAATATCTGTTTCGGGGCCGGCTATTGTGCCCACATACAGCGCATTGTCTGGTCGTTTGGCCGAGCAGGCGGTGAGTAAAGTAAACAGTGCTATTAAAAGCCACTTTCGGAATGTCATGAGGTTATTTCTCCCAAGTATTTGTTTTTAAATATTGTTTGGTACAAAAATGCCCTATGTACTGAATGGCTTGCACCAAGAAAACAAGGATAATGATGGTGGCGGTGAGGGTTGCCGTATCAAAGCGTTGATAGCCCTCATGAAAGGCGAGGGAGCCTAAGCCGCCACCGCCGATAACACCGGCCATAGCGGAGTATCCGACCAAATGAATGAGCATGAGCGTCACGCCCGAGATTAAAGCCGGGCGGGCTTCTGGAAACAAGATATAGCGCACGGTTTGTAGAGGGGAGGCCCCAACGGTATGGGCGAGTTCAAACAGGCCTTTAGGGAGTTCTTGGAGGGCGGATTCGGTGAGACGGGCGTAGACGGGGATGGCGGCCAAGGTGAGGGGGGGGATAGTGGCCCAGGTACCAATGGATGTGCCCACCAGCAACCGAGTGAGGGGGACCAAGGCTATCATGAGGATAATGAACGGAAAGGAGCGGGTGGTATTTACCAGAAACGTGAGGCATGTGTGTGTTATTTTGTGGGACCATGGGTGATGGGCACGGGTATAAAACAGGGTTACGCCCATCCAAAAGCCTATTAGGGTGGCCAAGGCACCTGAGATGAGGACCATCAGCAGAGTTTCTTGGGTGGCGGTGAAGAGTTTAAGCCACATGAGAGAGGTTCTCCGTTTGGCAGCCTTGGGTATTGAGGAATGCGATGCCGCGTGTAATAGCTTCTTCTGGGCCTTCTAAGATGACAAGCATGAGTCCTAATGTTTGTTGTTGGATGGGTTCGATGCTGGCCTGTAA
>JAHFQG010000120.1 GCA_023266415.1 Francisellaceae bacterium
ACAAGGCAATGAGGGGTTTTTGCAAGGCAGCTGCAATGTGCATGAGGCCAGAATCGTTGGTAATCACGGAAGACGCCAAGGACATTAAATCGATGGCATCGGCCAAGGTGGTTTTACCCGTCAAGTCTTGGCATTGATGTCGCGTCAGTGTTTGAATGGTGTGAGCTGCTCGATTGTCTTTGGCAGAGCCGAACAACCACACTTGCCAGCCTTGATGCAAGGCATGATTAGCCACTTCGGCGTAATAAGCCGCTGGCCATTGTTTGGACGGACCAAATTCGGCACCTGGGCACAAAGCCAAAATAGGGTGATCGGTGTGCAGGCCATATTGTGCCACTGCGGCCTTCACCGCTTGAGGGTTGATGGATAAAGCGGGCATGGGGAGTGAGGAGAGAAGCGTTTTGGGCGCATAGGCCAACGCGGCAAATCGGTCAATCATCCGAGGATAGTTTTTTTGAGATAAAACACGCCAATCGTTAAGCAATCCAAAACGCATTTCGCCCAACCAGCCGGTACGTTTGGGAATGTTGGCTAAGAAGGGAATGAGGGCTGATTTCCAAGAATTGGGTAACACATAGGAGGCATCGTATTGCCCCTGAAGGGTTTTGGCGATTTTTTGACGTTGAGACCATTGCCATTCCCCATGGCCCAGAGGCATGGACAAAGAGGTGCGGATGCTGGCCATACGTTCGGTGAGGGGGCGGCTCCATTCAGGAGCTAACACATCGATAACGCATGGTTGTTGCGCTTTTAGCGTTTGAAATAAGACATCGGCCATGACCATGTCACCCACCCAAGCGGGGCCTATTACCAGAATACGGGTGTCCATTTAAGAAACCAAAATAAAGTGGGTGCCACAATAAGGACAAGTGGCAGAATGGGTGTCTTCAATGGGTAAATATACCCTAGGATGTGCATTCCAGAGGATCATAGTAGGGGTAGGACAAGAGAGGGGCAGATTGGCCTGGGTGATGGAATATGTTTTTTGGGCACAAGCTGGGAGGGTTGCGTTAGGGGCATTCATCGGTGTTTCACTCTTGCTGCTTTCTAAGATTGTATCGTGTCTGGCTTGGAGAAGTCTATAATAATGTAGGGGATCGGGCGTATCTGATCTTAGGAAAAATAATGCAACTGACTGACTTTTTTGACACCATGAAGGCACAAGAAGCCTCCGATTTGTACCTCACCGCTGATGCACCTCCGACAGTGCGGATTTACGGACAGTTAAAACCTTTATCAGATACCCCACTGACAGGAGAGGCCATCCGGACCATGGCGTATAGTATTTTGTCAGCAGAACAACAAAAAAAATTCGAACAACATTGGGAAATGAATTTAGCTATCTCGCTCAAAAATGGTCGATTTCGAATTAATATTTTCATCCAAAAGGGCCAAGTGGCCATGGTGGTTCGCAACATTCATACGGTTATTCCCACTTTAGAAACGTTGGGGTTACCGAATTTACTCACCCAATTGGTGATGGAAAAACGGGGATTGGTGTTATTTGTGGGCAGTACGGGCTCTGGGAAATCCACCTCATTGGCATCACTCATTCACCATCGCAATCTGAATCAAACCGGTCATATTATTTGCATTGAAGATCCCATAGAATTTATCCACACCCATCAGAAATCGTTGGTCAATCAACGGGAAGTGGGTATCGATACTGTCAGTTATGAAGAAGCCTTGCAAAACACGCTTCGAGAATCCCCCGATGTTATTTTAATTGGAGAAATTCGCAATCGAGAAACCATGGATTATGCCATTGCTTTTTCTGAGACGGGCCACCTGTGTCTTTCCACCCTCCATGCCAGCAATACCCATCAGGCGTTAGATCGCATCATCAATTTTTTCCCTGAAAATCGTCGACCACAACTTTTGCTGGACTTGTCGTTTAATCTAAAAGGTATTATATCTCAACGACTTATTCCAAGTTTACAAGGAAAACGGGTGGTGGCGGTGGAAATTTTGTTGGGCTCGCCTTTGATTTTGGAGTACATTCGACGGGGAGACTTTGGTGCTATTCCAGAAGCCATAGAAAAATCGGAACACTTAGGCATGCAGACGTTTGATCAAGCCTTGGAAAAATTAGCTAAAGCAGGGCTTATTTCAACCGAAGAAGCCCTAAAAAACGCAGACTCCAGCAACAACCTGCGCATTAAACTCGAAACTGCCTCTGCCCCCCCCCCTGATCCCTCCTATTTAGAGGGATCGGATGGAAAAGGAGGCAAGGGAGGGCTAAATTTAGGGGATGACTGATCAGTCTAAACCGTAATAAGCCCCAGCTCTACCAGCCGTTCATGCAAATAACTTTTGGCGGTATGACGTTCTGATAACACAACAGCTTCAAAGGGATGCAAAAACAACGGGCAAGACATTCTGGGTTTTCGCGCTTCTTCACCAGTCAGCTTTAAAACTCGATGGAAGGTGGAAGGGTAAAAATGGCGGGTGCACTCTTCCAACATATCCCCCACATTGATGATGAGGGTACTCGGATCACACGGTACATCGTGCCATATCCCATTTTTGCCTTGCACTTGTAGACCTTTGGCAGAACCTGCCGTCAGAACGGTGAGGAGATCGATATCCGTATGGGCAGCCGCTCGAAAAGCCCCTGCGTCTTCTTGCCCCGTCAACGCAGGATAGTAGTTGATCCGAAATAGGGTTCGATGCTTATTGGCAATCATGTCTGCCAACGGCATAGAAAGCCCTGCCCGAACGTCTGCTGGCAGATAGGCTTCTATCCATGTTAAAAGGGTAGATCCCACGGAATACAAGGCTTCCCACAAAGCCATGGTTTGCGGGCGCAAATGCGCGGGACATTGTTTCCCCCAAGGGTAAAAATTGAACATCTCTTTGAGATCTTGTTTATCGTATCCTTTAGCAATTTCCGCCATTTCGACAGGCACATAACCATCTTGCGTGGTAACATCAATCAGATGATTGTGTTTCATAGACGATTCAAAAAATTGTGCCCAATGGTAATAAAGATTTTCCACCTCTTCTGGGCGAATAGGATGATTTTTAATCACCCCAAAACCTGTGGTTCGTAACGATTCGGCAAAGTCCTTGGCGGCAGTTGGGGCACAATAATCGATGGCTAACCAATGCATGGAACTCTCCTAATTTTTAGGCCAAATTACCCTCCTCCCCCACGCGGGGAGGGTTAGGGAAGAGGTGTATTTTAAGAATCAAGCAACTACTTTTTTCACTACAAAATGTTGAAGCCAGTTTTCCAACACTTTGCTTTGTTCTGCCATCAGGGAGGGTTGTTTGAAAGTCGAGCTGAGCAGCATCATGCCTTCCAAATTAGCAACCCAATGAGCAGCCAACACAGGAGCTTCGGCTTCACAACCCAAAGCTTCAAATTGAGTTTGAACCCATTTAAGGGAGTCCTGCAATATTTTTGCGGCCACATTCCCTAACACGCTGGTGGCATCTTTGCCAAGCTCTTGCGACAAGCTGCCTGTTATCCCTCCATGTTGCGCAATGGTTTCGGCTTGGCTGACCGTATGTTGCAGCATGGCTGAGAGACGCTCGGTTACCTTTGGTAAAGCGCTCCAGGTAGCAAATAGAGCCTGTTGTTGTTTGCTGCGATGCGCCAAAACGGCATGCATGATGTCATCTTTGGTTTTGAAGTAATAGTAAACATTACCTAAAGGAACATCCGCCAAGGTGGCAATATGGGCTAAGGTGGTGTTATGGAAGGTTTGTTCGTAAATGAGTTGATCGGCAGCTTGGACGAGTCGATCTCTTTTATCGTTGCGACGGGCCTTTGACAAAGTTTCAGTGGTCATTTCTATTCATCCTAAACCGAAAAAGAAGCCCGCATAATAACATAAGTTGGTGGCCTCTGAAACACCTGAGCACTATTTTTGTACTTAGTTCGTTCATCAACTAATATTTAAGGAATATGACTCCAAATAGGACTGGCCAATGACCTATCCACAATCTTTCCTTATCTGTTTATTTGGTTT
>JAHFQG010000121.1 GCA_023266415.1 Francisellaceae bacterium
ACCTCTTGCAGCCCGTGGATCCGAACAATACCATCGGTCAAGCTGATAATGGTCCCTACAGTGCGGGAAGTTGCGTCCAAGTTGGTTGCTTGGATCCGCTTTTTAATGAGTTCACTGATTTCAGATGGATTCAAACGCATGCTCATTCTATATACCCCAAAAAAACGCTACAACGAAACAACACCTTCGGCTAACTGATGGAGACGCCCTTGAATAGAGCCGTCAATCACTTGATCTCCCATGTGGAGGATAGCCCCCCCCAATAATGCCGGCTGAATTTCACACCGCAAGGTTACTTTTTTATTCAGACGTCTTTCCAAGACCTCTTGAAATCGGTTTTGAACGGCGGTATCCACCGTCTCCGCAGAGATTAAAAGCACTTCCATGGTCTTTTCTTCGGCTTGCTTTAAAGCCAAAAATTGTTGATAGATATCGGGCAGGGCTTTCAGGCGATCAAAGTGAACCACGGTCTCTAAAAAACGCATTTCTTCTGGGCCCAAGGGGGTGAAATCTTGCAAAAATGACACTTTGTCAGAAGGGGTTACCCTCGGATCTTGCAGCCAATCTGCCGCTTGTTGGTGGGATACCACCAAGGCCAGATAAGCTAAGACAAAGGCCCAATCTGACACGCGATGTGTCTCTTTGGCACATTCAAACACAGCCTGGGCATAAGGTCTGGCCATCGCGGAGAAATCAGACATCGTATTAAACTTCTTTTATCAGTTGATTGAGCAAAGCTTGATGCGTCGCGGCATCAATTTCTTTGGCCACAACGCGCTCAGCCCCCATCAGAGCCAGACGGGCTACTTCTTGCCGCAATTGCTCCTTGGCTTGCTCATATTGCTGTGCAATATCGGCTTCTGCTTTCTGTCCCAGACGCTGCCCTTCTTCTTGGGCCATGATTTTGGCTTCTTCCAAAATCATACTCACTTGTTTGTGAGTTTCTTCCAAAATACGGGCCGCTTCCTGACGAGAAGCCGCAATATTTTTATGAGCCACTTGTTCAGCGGACGCCAGCTCGCGGTGCCCAGCTTCTGCGGCCGCCAACCCATCTGCAATGGCGATACGTCGTTTTTCTAACGCCTGTTGAATGGGGGGCCACACAAATTTCATAGTAAACCCAACGAACAGCAGAAAGGTGATCATCTGCCCCAGGAGTGTCGCATTAATATCCACCGGCCGCTCCTCTTAATGCAAGTAAGTCTTTAACTCCGTCATAAACGGGCTGGCAAAAGTAAAGAACAGAGCAATACCCACGCCAATCATACTCACCGCGTCTAACAACGCAGCAACGATAAACATTTTCACTTGAAGCATGGACGCCATTTCAGGTTGACGAGCTGCGCCTTCCAAAAATTTACCCCCGAGTAAGCTAAATCCTATGGCGGTTCCAACAGCACCCATGCCAATCAGAAAGGCAACTGCCATGATAGTGGTGCTTTGTAAACTTGCGACTAATACTGCAGCTTCCATCGTATTTCCCCTTAACTAAAACAAAATTAATGTTGATCTTGCGCCAAGCTCAAATACACAATAGTTAGTGTCATGAATATAAAAGCTTGCAACGTAATCACTAAAATATGAAACACTGCCCAAATCCATCCCAAAGGCCACTGCGCCCAGGCCGGCAATAACGCAATAAGAATGAAAATAAGCTCTCCGGCATATAAATTTCCGAATAACCGAAGCCCTAATGAGATTGGCTTAGCCAATTCCTCAACTACTTTTAACACGCAATTGATGGGGAAAAATTTATACCCAAAGGGGTGGCCTAGAAGCTCTTTTAGAAATCCCCCCACGCCTTTCACGTATATTTGATAAGAAATGACGATAAAAAAGACCGAAAGCGATAACGCCAGGGTTAAATTTGGATCGGTGGTGGGAACCACCTTGAGGTAATGAATGCCCATCAACTCGCCCAGCCGTGGCAGCAAATCGACTGGCAGCAAATCCATGCTGTTCATTAAAAAAACCCACACAAAAATAGTAAGAGCCAGTGGCGTAACAAAAGCGCTTTGTTTCCCATGAAACGCATCAGTCACTTGGGTATCTACAAATTCTGCAATCACTTCAACAAAATTTTGTAACCCGCCAGGTACCCCTGCGGTGGCTTTACGGGCCGCTTTGTAAAAAAGTCCTAGGAATAATAGGCCTAAAATCCAAGAAAAAGCCAAGGTATCTATATGAAAAGTGTAAGCCCCATCCCCAACCGGCACCTGTACGGCCCAATTGGTGAGGTGATGCTTGATATAGCCAGCAGAATCTAGCACAGCTTCACTCATAGCCTACTTTTCTCTTCATGAAAAACCCTTGCAGTAACGGTTGGAGCCAAAAAACACTTTGTACACTGATAAATCCGAGTAACACGGCCTTTGGGTGCACATTTTGCCATAAAAAAACCGCTGAAAACCCCACGAATGTCAGAAAAAATTTGCCACATTCGCCCCAATAAAAAGCCTTAAGCGCTTTGGTGGGACCTTTAGGCACTTTCCCCCCAAACAGGCACTGATACAAGAACCAACTGGGGATCCAACAAAGGCAGCCTCCACCGAGCAAGGACAGCACGGTATTTCGGTCTTGGGTGATCCCAGCAGCTCCCATTACTAAAAAAGTAAGAAAGATTACTTGGGCCTTAATCAGGGGAAGAATTTCTGTTTTGCCACTCATGGGGGGCCAGTATACTGACAGTGGGGCGAATTGCCAAGGGGGGGGCTAGCGGATGTGGTTTAAAATTCCATCCAACTCTTCAGTACTCCCATAATGTATAACCAACGTCCCTTTCCCTTTAGGGGAATGCCGGATGGCCACAGGCGCGCCCAATTTATCGGCCAAATCTTGTTCTAACCGTCGAATGTTAGGATCGCTGATACGGGGGATCCCCCCTTCTACAAGCCCTTCTTGTAAACGTGCCACCACGCGCTCGGTTTCTCGTACGGACATGGCACGTTTGACAATGGCTTTGGCCACCTGAGTTTGCAAAGAGCCTTGGAGGCTTAGTAAGGCCCGGGCATGGCCCATTTCCAGCTCTCCTTTTTCAACCAGCAATAAAACGTCGGAGCTTAAGCTTAGTAAGCGCAATAAATTAGTAATACTGGCACGTGATTTTCCCAACATTTCTGCCACTTGTAAGTGCGTGAGTTGTAATTCATCAGCCAAGCGTTTCAGAGCTCTGGCTTCTTCGACTGGATTTAAGTTTTCTCGTTGAATGTTTTCAATTAGGGCAATGGCCATGGCCATATCATCTGGAACATCGCGTACCACAGCAGGGATCCGCTCTAACCCAGCCAATTGGGAGGCTCGCCAGCGACGTTCCCCGGCCAATATTTCGTATCGATCCCCCTTCTCTCGCACCACAATGGGCTGAATAACCCCTTGTTGACGAATGGAGGCAGCCAAACGCTCAATCCCCGCTGGATCAATCGTGTTTCTGGGTTGAAAAGGCCCTGGGGATATCTGACTGATAATCAATTCTCGTAAGGTATTGGGACGTGCAACGTCTTCTATCACATCCCCCTCCAACGATGCCGCCAATAAGGCATCTAACCCTTTACCCAAACCCCGACGTTTGCTGCTGACACTCATGATTTTACCCCACCGTCTCAGAATCCCTATCGACCACCATTTGAAATGGTACCGTTGTCCCTTTAAAGCGATGCATCCATTCGGCCGCAAAGGCCATATAGGCGGCAGCTCCGCGTGATCCCCTATCATACAAATGCACCGGTAAGCCATGGCTGGGGGCCTCTGCTAACCGAATATTGCGCGGAATAACTGTTTGAAACACTCCCCCCCCAAAATGTTGCACCAATTGGGCAGATACGTCCACCGCCAATCGATTTCTGGCATCAAACATAGTGCGCAAAATACCCCCAATCTTAAGCTGTGGGTTGACTGTTTGTTTCAATTGATTAACCGTATTAAGTAAGTCACTTAACCCTTCTAGGGCAAAATATTCGCACTG
>JAHFQG010000122.1 GCA_023266415.1 Francisellaceae bacterium
TGGAAAGAGGAATCGAACCTCCGACCCCCTGATTACGAATCAGGTGCTCTACCGACTGAGCTATTCCAGCAGAGTCTCAGCCCCGCATGATACGGTTTTTTAAGTCACACTGTAAAGCCCCTACAAACCATGATATAGTTTTTAACGACAGGGTTGGAAATATTTTGTCATTACAATAACTAAAACAAGGATTCACTATGCGTCACTTACCCCAAGGATTCACCCTCATCGAACTCATGATTGTATTGGTGATTTTAGGCATTTTGGCTGGTATTGCCATTCCAAGTTATCAAGATTACATAAAACGAGCTAAAGTAGCTGAACTCATCGCCTATGCCACTGCCGCTAAAACCAACATCAGCGAATATATCATCACCCACAATAAATACCCTTCTGGCCTCACCAACGCAGGCATTTCTTTTACCCCCAGCCAATACATTCGCCGTATGTCACTCAACTCAGAAGGCAGTTTACTCCTAGAAGGCAACAAAGATACGATTGGTGCTGAGGTATCTCTTTCTTTTAAAGCCAATGCACAACCGCAAGGGATTTCCTGGACATGCTCGGCCATTATGGGCACACAGTATGCACCCGCTAGTTGTCGCTAGTAAGCTTGACCAACAGGCGAGGCACGCCTTGCCCCTACACTATTTTTATTGGTTTTTATTGGCCGCTTTAGGCACCCTATTGCTGTATATTCCGGGCCTCTCAGGCCCCTTCCTCCTAGATGACATCACCTCTGTACAAACCGCTGTGTTACGCACTTGGACCTGGGAAAACTTCTTTGGAAAGATGCTGGATAATACCTCTGGTCCCCTAGGACGCCCCCTAGCAGTAGCCAGCTTTTTAGCCAATCATTATTTTTTTGGCCCCAATCCTTTTTCTTATAAGCTCACCAATGTGTTGTTGCATCTGCTCATTGGGGGGCTGATTTTTAGGCTACTCTCTCAAATAGGCCAATATCTTCAACAGACTGCAAAAGATGCCTTAAAAATAGCAACTCTGGCCAGTATTCTGTGGCTCATTCATCCCCTTCAGGTAAGCACGGCTCTCTATCCTGTACAACGCATGGCCCAGCTGTCCGATTTGTTTATCGTGTTGGCCTGCTTGGGCTATACCACAGGTCGACTGCGACAAATTTACCAACAACCCCACAGCACTCGTGTTTTATATGCCAGTGCCCTTATCTTTTTCCCACTGGCCTTGCTCAGTAAAGAAACGGGAGCTTTGTTGGCTCTCTATTATGCCTGTTTAGAAGGATTTATCTTTCAATTTTCCTTCCCTACCCCTCAGACACGACGGACAACTTACGGCTTTCTGGGGCTCTTTTGCCTCCTCCCCTGCCTGTTGGCCTGTGGGTATCTGATATATCGATGGGATATCTATCTGGGCCGTTACCATACACAGTTGTTTGGCTTGTTCGATCGCCTACGCTCTGAACCCGTCGTCTTACTCTTTTACCTCAAAGAACTCATCGTCCCCAGAGTGTCTGAAATGAGTCTCTTTTTGGATGATTTTCCTGTTTATACCCACTGGAATGGTATCGTGCTAGGTGCTTTGGCGTTTCACGGTGTGTTGTGGGGCCTGGTATGGAAAGGATGGAAAAAATACCCTCTCATCTGTTTTGGCATTGCCTGGTTTTATGCCTCCCATGCATTGGAATCCACCATTTTGCCTTTAGAACTGGCCTTTGAGCACCGTAACTATTTGGCCAGTATGGGAATTTTTATCGTTTTGGCGGATGTGTGGTTTCGGGCATTAAATAAGGTTGATATCAAACCTCTGGTGAAACAAGCGTTGCTGGGGGTGTGGTTGGTTCTGTTGGCTCATTTAACCTATTTACGGGTGATGGGGTGGGAGAATTTGGGGGTCTTTTTGTCGTTAGCGGTGGATGAACACCCCAAGTCTGCCCGGGCTCATGTGTTTTGGGCCAATTATTTGTTAGAACATGGGTTAAAAGAACAATCTTTTCAAGAGCTCACCCTGGCACGCACCCTGGCCCCTCGCAATTCAGGCATGATAATACACAAATTGTTGTTTTATTGTGATATGCCTATTCCCTCTGCCTTAATACAGGAATTAGAAGAAAGCCTAAAAAACGAAGTGCTCACTGCGTACAGCCTTTCAGCCTTGGATACGCTCATTACTCGCGCGCTGAAAGGCTCTTGTTCCGCCGTTCCCCCCGCCCTGTTGGTTCATTTATTTCAGTTAGCCACTCAAAATCCGAACGTTCAATATCAGAAAAATTGGTTATCCAGTTTGTATCAATACCGCGCCTATGCTTATTTTTTAAATAAAGAGTATGATAACGGTATGACATGCTTAGATAAATCGTTTGAGTTATACCCAAAACGCATTACTCCCTTGTTAAATAAAGCAGAGTACCAAATAATGAATCACCGCTTACAAGAGGCCGAACAAACTCTCATTTTAATTCATCAAAAACTTCAAAAACGTCCCTATGCATTTTCAGATTATATTCCACTGATTGAAGAAAAGTTGAAAAAGGCAAAAAAAGAAAAAAACACTTTGTAGTGGCCTTGTTGCATGAATCAGGCATTCTGGATGTCATGCCAGTGAAAACTGGCATCCAGTTGCCCGTAGTATTTTGTTAAGTCATCCCAAGCGTAGCCCGTTATCCCAAGCGTAGCCCGTCATCCCGAGCGTAGCGAGGGATCTCCCTCTATGCCACTCTTAGGAGATCCCTCACAATGTTCGGGATGACGTGGAAACATGGCCATTCATGCAACAAGGCCCTTTGTAGTTCATTGCTTATTTTTATTCTTTCTGACAAACTGATAGGTAGAAAGGGAGGCTAAAAACCACCGTGCCTTCCTCTAAATAACGTGAGTTATTATAATGACCCAAAACCAATCTCTCACTTTTATCCTCCCCGCCAAAAATGAAGCCGCAGGATTAAGCCGTTTATTGCCCAATTTAAGAAATCTATACCCAAAAGCCGAAATACTGGTGGTAGACGATGGTTCAACCGACCACACCGCCACAATATGTGCCGAATGTCGGGTAACTTACCTAAAACATCTGTACAGCAAAGGCAATGGAGCCGCTGTAAAAACAGGCATACGACACGCCACCGGCGATATTCTTGTTTTTATGGATGCTGATGGCCAACATCAAGCCTCAGATGTCGCTAACCTCTTGACCCGCTTACAACAAGGTTATGACATGGTGGTTGGCACCCGACACAAAACCCATCAAGCCAGCTTTTTACGTCGCTTAGGCAACGCCTGCTACAACCAATTTGCCAGTTATGTGGTCGGCCACCCTGTGCTTGATTTAACCTCTGGGTATAGAGTGGCCAAAACTGCGCTGCTGAAGCCTTTTATCCCATTACTCCCCAATGGCTTTTCTAGCCCCTCTACCCTCACCTTAGCCTTCTTCCGCTCAGGCTACTCCGTGTATTACGAGCCTATCACCGTTCTACCCCGTGTGGGCAAAAGCCATTTAAAAATAATGCGCGACGGCATTCGGTTTTTGGTGATTTTATATAAAATCACCACCCTGTACTCTCCCTTAAAAATATTCATTCCCTTGTCTTTGTTACATTTTATGGTTGCCTTTGGGTATGGCTCTTACACCTTTGTTACCCAAGGCCGTTTCACCAACATGGATGCGGTTTTTCTCACCACCGCTATTTTAATTTTTCTTATTGGTTTGGTATCCGAGCAAATGACGGTTATGATGTATTGGAAAATGGGGGAAAAAGGCGTATAAAAATACGGACTGGACTCTACCCCTTTCCCCCAACCTACGTTGGGGTGACAGTTCAGTGTGGCCTTGTTGCATGAATGGCCATGTTTCCACGTCATCCCGAACATTGTGAGGGATCTCCTAAGAGTGGCATAGAGGGAGATCCCTCGCTACGCTCGGGATGACGGGCTACGCTCGGGAT
>JAHFQG010000123.1 GCA_023266415.1 Francisellaceae bacterium
GGGGATGGTAAGAGAATTATTGGCCAATTCGGTGTAAACTCGCAGCCGAGGGGCAACAATAAGCCAATTGAGGTAAGCCCCAATAGACAACCCAATGGGGGCCCAGATTTGATTGAGTCCGAATAAGTAGACAGCCCCAGGCATACCAAGTAGGAGCCAAGCACTCATGTCGGATGCCCCAGCACTTAAAGCGGCTACAGGCCCGCTGAGGCTTCTGCCTCCCAACACAAAATCAGAAAAATTGCGGGTGACTCGGTAGGCGATATAGCCAACGGAAGTGACCAACAACAAATAACCCACAAAGCTCAGCAACAAAGGCGACACAGAGACCACCACAGTTTGGCAACAAACCAACAAAAAATAATAGAAGATCCCATGATATCCCATATTGAGGGGGGTGTCACCAGAAGCGTCCCCCTCTACAAATACATAAGGGTGTATCTACAACCAAAAAAAAACCAAAATACCACAAAAATTTCACTTTCCTTCCAATTTATGTGCTATAAGTTAATCAACTAGGTTTAATTTTCACGGAGAAGAGTTATGTTACCCCTCAAAGCTGCACAAAAAATCGAACAAAAGGTGTTATTAAACTTTGAGACATTACTTGGTGTCCTTAAAGAAAATTACAAAAAAGATTTTGATACGTTTAATGGCAGTTCTGGTGCAAAAAAACACAAGAAAGCTGTTAAGTCCTTAATAGGACTAAATGCACGAATTCAGACAGGGCTAGGAAGAGACTTTCAACCAAGCAGCTCGGATGATCCAATCGTTTATTATGAAAAGATAAAGGAAATTGAACACAAAATCGCGGACATGAAAAAGACGTTCACAGCGATAATGAAAGATAAAAAAATCGAAGAATATTTTAAAGGAACATTGGAATCTTTCAATCATCTTGTGATGTTTGACTTTAAAAAGGAGTTGATGACGGGCGTGTCAGAGCATGATTTTTCTCAAAAGACTCATGATTCTGCTCAAAAAGCCCGTGATTCTGCTCAAAAAGCCCGTGATTCTGCTAAAAAAGAGAATTTAGAAAGGTATCCAGATAAATATCATGCATTAGAGTCCATATCGCTTTCTGAGGCGGCCAAAAGTATCAGGGATGTTATTGATTTAGAAAAGCAACAGTTTTCAAAGTCTCATAAGCAGCATATAGAAAAACTCAACATTCATAAGAAAGTTTTAGATGACGCAAACAGAGGAAATTTTGGTCGCGAAAAAGATTTCCGCTCTAAAATGGAATCGATGAAGGAAAACGTGGTGTCTGGCGGACAGACATATGGCTTTACGAAAGAACAAATTTCTTTCGTGAAAAACCTTAAAGAAAATGATATGGATTTGCTTGAAAGAATGTCGTTATACAAAACGTTGTTAGAAAGAATTGAGAATATAAATAAAACCTTGAAACATTCAAAAGAAAAAGAAGATGTCTGGACTACGCCAGAAATTATGACCCAATTTCGTAATTTAAGCAATACACTTAAAGAAGCAAATGTTAACAAAACGTTATCAACCCATGTGGATGGGCCGGTCAAAGCTGCCTTGAGAAAAATGTTTGCTTCCCTTAAAAAGCTATTTGCTTGGGTAATGCGCTGTATAAAGAAATCTAAGACCTCTGACAATGCATCAAAAACCGATAAAGCAGTATATTCTAAATTATCAACCAAAGTGATAAACATTGTTAGTGAACTGGATAAAAATATTCACGACATTACCGCTGGAGGTGGTGTGAGTCGCCCCCCTCTTACCACAAGAAGCAAGCCAACCAACACCGAAGGTAACAGAGGCTTCTTTGGTAAATTTTCAAACAAAAAGAAGAAAAATACGTAATTATCTAATAGTCGGACTGGATACCAGCTTTCCCCCAGCCTACGCTGGGGCTAAAGGCTCACGGGCTAAAGGCTCACGGTGTGACAGGGAAGCTTGTGTCACCCCGTCTGTCACCCCGTCTGTCACCCCATCTGTCACCCCAGCGAAGGCTGGGGTCCAGTTGTTACCCCCCCCCAGCTTCCACTGGGGCTAAAGACTCACAGTATGGCAGGGAAGCTTGTGTCACCCCGTCTGTCACCCCAGCGAAGGCTGGGGTCCAGTTGTTACTCCCAGCTTCTATTGGGGCTAAAGACTCACAGTATGGCAGGGAAGCTTGTGTCACCCCGTCTGTCACCCCAGCGTAGGCTGGGGTCCAGTTGTTACTCTTAGCTTCCATTGGGGCTAAAGGCTCACGGTATGGCAGGGAAGCTTGTGTCACCTCGTCTGTCACCCCAGCGCAGGCTGGGGTCCAGTCTGTCGGACCTATCTCAAAACATAAAACTTCTAAAAATATCTCAAAAACCCATAAAGTTTTCCTAAACCCTACCGATAACCTAGTATCGGTTTTAATGGGAGAGATATCATGGCAGTATCGGAATATAGAGAAAAAGTGAATGATTCAATAAAATTACTTTCAAAAACGCTCGATGAAGATATAGGGGGTTTTGAAAAAACAAAAAAAACAACAGAAGAAACTGGTAAAATATCTGGACTGAAAAGGATTGTCGCCAAATTAGTTTCAGTGTCTAACCCAAAACCCCAAAAAAACATCGCCATCAACGCACCCGTGGACCAGGGTGATACCGCTTTCTCTGAAAATGTTTATGCAGAAACCAATGAACTTTTAGAAAAATTAAATAATTTTATTTCCCCTAAAGAAGGGGTTTCCAATGAAAATTCTTTAGATGATGAGGGTGCTAAAAAAACAGAGGGTCCATATGGTGCTGCATTTAGTGAAACTAAAAAATGTATCTATTCACTAATAGATCTGGTTCTTAGTGAAACCCAAAAAAACCTTCCCAATCCCATT
Organism: Francisellaceae bacterium; assembly: GCA_023266415.1. Classification (GTDB taxonomy): domain Bacteria; phylum Pseudomonadota; class Gammaproteobacteria; order Berkiellales; family Berkiellaceae; genus JAHFQG01. The sequence continues at coordinate 2,843 of JAHFQG010000123.1, forward strand.
GATCTGAGTGATCAAGATACCGAACAAAGCACCGAGACTGCTGTGGAAAATGACGAGAAAGACAAGTTCAAAAAGGCCATCCAAAAAATGAGTGAACTGATTCAGATAGAAAATGAACGATTTGCAAAGGCTTATGAAAAAAGAAAAATAAATATTCCGCGTAATGCTAACAATGAATATTTTATATTCCATAAAGAACAAGGAGCCAGCTCGAGAGAACAAGAGTTGATTGCTCAGGCTCGGGAAAGACTTGATGCATATAATGGCATTAAAGAAAAAGTTAAACATCTTCGTGAAGATTTTAAAAAAATTGCAGGTTCAGAAGTTTATAATTTTACGAAACCCATTGATGCTTCTGCCATTCATGCCATGATGGAAGATATTACTAAAGGTTTTGAAAAAGCATTATTCACCCCCATAGATGGTCCTATTCGCGCCAAATTGAAAGACGCAATTCATGCCATTCAAAGCTGGTTGACAGCTGTGTTGAAGGCCATGAAACAAAGTAAGGCTGGGATAAAGGCTGGTAGAATAAGCGATTCTATAGCCAAAAGCTCTGTGGGGAAAGGCGTGAAAGCAGCAGGGATCGGTATTGCTAGCGCAGGAACATGGGTTGGAAAGACCAAGGTTGGTCAGGCAGCAAAAAAAGCCGGGGATTATGTGGCTGGCAAAGCCGGTCAGGCCAATGCCAGAATGAGACGAACTGGTGGGGAAAAACTCCAAATGGCGCTTATGAAGGTATTGAACGATTTAACTAACATTGAAAACAAGGTGGATGCAAAAGCTGTTACGCAGACAGAAGCCAACAAAGCTGTTACGCCAGACGCATCTGCTCAACAAAAGAAAAGAAGCTTTGGAAGTTATTTTCCATCTATGCCTAAAATGAAAATGCCTGAAAGGTTTAAGCGAAAAAAACCAGGCTCCTCCCACCAAGACCGCGTGTAGGGGTCAGGCGTGCCTCGCCCGCGGGTCAGGCACGCCTGACCCCAATAAGACTGGATACCAGCCTACGCTGGTATGACA
>JAHFQG010000032.1 GCA_023266415.1 Francisellaceae bacterium
TCCCTGGCTTTTGCGGTGCAATACCTATGTCTGCGGCGGTGCCAGGCGGTGTGGCTGTGATTGAGCTGGGCCAACATCCAACCGCGCCGCAAGTCACCTTCGACGGGTATGCGGTGGCCGTGGTAGAAAGGGCCCCGAAAACATGGACAGCGGTTGTTGGGTTACCGCTTACCCAAAAACCAGGAAAAGCCATCCTCACCGTCCACAATGCCCATCCCGTCACTTTTACTATAAAAGAAAAATCTTACCCAAAGCAATCTATCCAGATTAAAAACCCAAAACTGGTCAATCCCAATACAGCCGATTTAAAACGGATTGATTTGGAAAAAAAGAAGTTTGAAAACATACTTTCTGTCTGGACACCCCAAGAAACCCTTGATTGGAACTTACAAATGCCTTTGGCAGGTACCTCTCCCGTCACAGGGGTATTTGGCGCACAACGTATTATTAATGGCGTCCCAAAAGCCCCCCACCGAGGCCTTGATTTGGCTGCTTCTACTGGCACATCGGTGGTATCTGTGGCAGCCGGAACTGTGGTAGAAGTGTCTGAGTATTTCTATTCGGGTAAAATTGTAATTATTGATCATGGTCAAGGCTTTAAAACCCTCTATTGTCACCTTCATTCCACACTGGTAGCCGTTGGTCAAACTCTACACAAAGGCGCCCTCATCGGTACTGTGGGTAGCACAGGACGGGCAACAGGCCCACATTTGCATTTTGGGGTAAGTTTGAACCACGTCTTGGTAGATCCCCTAATTTTTTTCCCTAAGATATGATAGACTCTTCACCCGATAAGTGTTGAAGGTTGGAGCTTGGTATGACGACACCACCGGACGACGTGGACTTAAGCCGACGTCGCTTTTTGACCGCCGCTACTACTGTGGTGGGCGGGATTGGCGCCGCTTGTGCGACAGCCCCGTTTATTCAATCCTGGTTTCCCAGCGCACGAGCACAAGCCATGGGGATCCCTATTGAGGTCGATGTTAGCAAACTCGCTGTTCGTGCTCAGCTCACTGTCGAGTGGCGCGGGCAACCCATTTGGATTATTCACCGTTCCCCTGAAGAATTGGCAAGCCTCCAAGCCCTCGATCCCTTATTAGTTGATCCAAACTCCAATATGCCCCAACAACCTCCTTTGGCTCATAATCTCTATCGCTCTCTCAAACCCGAATATCTGGTTTTAATTGGCATTTGTACCCATTTGGGCTGTGTTCCTACCTATCGACCCGATATTGGTAGTGTGGAAGCTAACTGGCCAGGGGGATTCTTCTGTCCTTGCCATGGCTCTAAATATGATTTGGCCGGACGGGTCTACAAAAATGTGCCTGCCCCCAGCAATCTCGTTGTCCCCCCCTACCGATACGTCAGCGATACCGTGATTTTAATTGGTGAAAATGCGGAGAATGTGTAAATGTCACTCATGAATTGGATCGATGACCGGTTTCCAGCCACCAAACTCTGGAAAGAACACGTTTCAGAATACTATGCCCCTAAAAATTTTAACTTTTGGTATTATTTTGGCTCTTTGGCTTTGTTTGTATTGATGCTCCAAATTTTAACGGGCTTGTGGCTCACCATGAACTACAAAGCCTCTGCCACCGAAGCCTTTGCCTCTGTCGAATATATCATGCGCGATGTGCCTATGGGCTGGCTGTTGCGGTATTTACATTCCACAGGGGCATCTGCCTTTTTTGTGGTTATTTATATGCATATGTTTCGTGGATTGCTCTATGGCTCCTACAAAAAACCCCGAGAGCTGGTCTGGTTGTTGGGTATGGGCATTTTTCTCTTACTCCTTATGGAGGCCTTTTTTGGATACCTCCTTCCTTGGGGGCAAATGTCTTTCTGGGGTGCAAAGGTCATTACTTCGTTGTTTGAAGCCATTCCCGTTATTGGTACTGGCTTAGTTGAGTGGATCCGCGGCGACTATACTGTATCTGATGTCACCCTCAACCGATTCTTCGCCCTGCACGTGGTCGGTATCCCACTTCTTTTCATCGGGTTGGTCATTTTTCACATCATGGCGCTGCATGAAGTGGGCTCCAACAACCCCGAAGGCGTTGAAATCAAAAAACTGAAAAATGATAAAGGGATCCCCCTCGATGGTATCCCTTTCCATCCGTACTATTCCGTGAAAGATTTGCTTGGTTTGGCGGTCTTTTTACTCATTTTCTGCTTTATCTTGTTCTTTATGCCCGATATGGAAGGTTTCTTCTTAGAAGGGCCTAATTTTGTGCCTGCCAACCCTCTGGTTACCCCAGAACATATTGCCCCTGTGTGGTATATGACCCCGTTTTACGCCATCCTACGGGCCATTCCAGATAAATTGGGGGGCGTTTTGGCCATGACAGGCTCCATTGCTATTTTGTTTGTTCTGCCTTGGTTGGATCGGTGTGAGGTCAAATCCATTCGATATCGCGGATGGTCGTATAAGGTGGCACTTACTGCGTTTGTCATCAGCTTTGTGTCCTTAGGATACCTGGGTACCCAGGTGCCTACCCCCGCACGAACCCTTGCTGCCCAAGTGTGCGCAACAGTATACTTCCTGTTCTTTTTGCTCATGCCTCTCTATACCCGGTTTGAACAGACCAAACCCGTGCCACAAAGGGTGACATCATGATAAAACAGCATGCTTTTGGGATGATTGTTCTATTATGGATAAGTGGGCCCGTGTTCTCTAATACACAAGCCCATGAGCATGGCCCCTCCGTTACCCTAGAACAAGCCCACGTTAACCCATATGATAAAGGTTCCTTGCAACGAGGTGCGGCTGTTTTTATGAACTATTGTTCGGGTTGCCATTCCTTACAATACACCAATTATACCCAAATCGCTCGTGGCATTGGTCTTACCGATGAAGACGGGACGGTCATGGAAGGCATGATTAAAAAGTATCTCGACTTCTCAGGGGCCAAACTGGCCAGCCCCATTCAAACCAGTATGCCTCCCAAAGATGCCGCTAAATGGTTTGGGATCCCCCCTCCCGATTTAACTCTGGTTTCTCGTGTACGAGGGGTAGATTGGCTATATACTTATTTAAAGAGCTTTTATGCTGATCCAACCCGACCTTGGGGGGTTAATAACCGAGTATTTTCCAACGTGGCAATGCCGCATGTTTTAGAACCTTTACAAAGGTCATTGTCGTCTGAGGCGTATGATCAGGTGGTGCGAGATTTAGTTAACTTCTTAGACTATGTTGGTGAACCAACTAAAATCAAGCGCAAACACCTGGGTGTGTGGGTTATGTTATTTTTAACGGTCTTTACGGTATTCGCTTATCTATTAAAACGTGAATATTGGAAAGATGTTCATTAGGAGCTTCATACGTGTCAATCATCAATAACAAGCGTTCTGTCATGACGTTGTATTCTGGGCCATTAGACCCTTATTGCCATCGGGTTCGGATTGTTTTGGCTGAGAAAGGGATCACCTTTGATTTATGCGATGTGGACATTCACCATAAACCAGAAGAGCTGGCCCAACTGAACCCTTACAATGAAGTTCCCACTTTGATAGATCGCGATTTGGTCTTGTTTAAATCCGAAATCATCATGGAATACCTAGATGAACGATTTCCACATCCTCCTTTAATGCCTGTTTATCCTGTGGCTCGTGCTCGCAGTCGACTGATGATCCACCGTGTGAACCAAGACTGGTATCGTCTCATGCATTTGGTGCTTCGAGGGGATGTGTCACAGGCCAGTATGGCTCGTCAAGAATTAACAGACAGCGTATTAAGTGTGTCACCTGTCTTTCAGGAAATGCCCTATTTTATGAGTGATGAGTTTTCGTTGGTGGATTGTTGCATTGCGCCACTTTTTTGGCGATTGAAGTCATTGGGGGTGGATTTACCGGTAGAAGCCAAACCTATTCGAGAGTACATGAAGCGTTTGTTTAAACGGGAGGCGTTTCAGGCCAGCTTAACCACCGCTGAAAGAGCTTTAGGGACCTAATCTATGACACCATCTCGCCCTTACCTGTTGCGTGCTTTTTATGCCTGGATTATGGACAATCACTTGACTGCCCATATTGTGGTGGATGCCACTTTCCCTCGGGTAGAGGTGCCTAAACAGTATGTAGAGGGGGGGCGGATTGTGCTCAATATTTCGAACGAAGCGGTACTTCATTTAATGCTCGACAATCATTATGTGTCATTTGAAGCTCGTTTTTCGGGCGTGCCCCATAAGGTATATGTGCCCATGCAGGCCATTACTGCCATCTACGCCAAAGAAAATGGTCGTGGACGAGTGTTTAAAGCGGAAGATTGTGAGGAAGACGATTTACCTCCCACAACTACCACAGATGCCGGTGGAACCACGGGCAGTGGTGGAAAAGGGAAAGGAAAACCCCATTTGACCCTGGTGAAGTAGGGTTCTGGGTGAAAATGCTTTAGCTAACTGACTTTTTCCAATGATTTTTTACTTCACATAATAAACAACGGCCTTGTTGCATGAATCAGGCATTCTGGATGTCATGCCAGTGAAAACTGGCATCCAGTTGCCCGTAGTATATATTTTGTTAAGTCATCCCGAGCATAGCCCGTCATCCCAAGCGTAGCCCGTCATCCCAAGCGTAGCCGTCATCCCGAGCGTAGCCCGTCATCCCGAGCGTAGCCCGTCATCCCGAGCGTAGCGAGGGATCTCCCTCTATGCCACTCTTAGGAGATCCCTCACAATGTTCGGGATGACGTGGAAACATGGCCATTCATGCAACAAGGCCATAAACAACTGCCATTTTCGTGAAGTTTTTTGATTTTTAATAAAAAAGAGCTAATCTGCCAATGTGAGCCTCTAAAAGCGTGCATGGTCTCTTAATATTGAACAGTCAAACTGCCTCCTGCTAGGGATTTTGAATGTTAAATGTGATACACTTCCCAATCTTCGGAGAGGTGTCTGAGTGGTTGAAGGAGCACGCCTGGAAAGTGTGTGTACGTGAAAGCGTACCGAGGGTTCGAACCCCTCCCTCTCCGCCACCCTGTTATCGGTTATGTCATGCCGATATATTTATTTGTTACCCCAGCGTAGGGGGTAGGGGTCCAGTTCTTAAAAACCAAGAACAGCGCTACTATGTTCTAAAAGTGTCATATTCCGTGGCCTTGTTGCATGAATGGCCATGTTTCCACGTCATCCCGAACATTGTGAGGGATCTCCTAAGAGTGGCATAGAGGGAGATCCCTCGCTACGCTCGGGATGACGGGCTACGCTCGGGATGACGGGCTACGCTCGGGATGACTTAACAAAATATATATTACGGGCAACTGGATGCCAGTTTTCACTGGCATGACATCCAGAATGCCTGATTCATGCAACAAGGCCTTTCACACAAAGAGTTGTCCCTTCACCACCGTATAAATCACCCGCCCAGGTAGCTCCCAGCCGAGAAAAGGGGTATTATGCCCAGCGCTTTTTAGGGTTTTAGGGCTGACAGTCCAGGCAGCGGTGGGATCATACACACAACAATCGGCCTGCATCCCCACCTTCAATTGGCCCACCGATTGTCGTAATACGTGGGCCGGAGTCGCTGTCAGCGCCTTGAGCAGCGTTGGAAACGGAATATCATCACTCAAATGGTGCGCCAAAGCCAACAGCGTGTCAAACCCAGAAATACCTGGGATAGTCTCCCCAAAAGGGGCTAATTTAGCGGTGGCATCTAAGGGATGGTGATCACTCGAAATCACCCCAATCACCCCGTCTCGCACCGCCTCCCTCAAGGCCATACAATCCCGCTCCGACCGAAAAGGAGGGTGAACATGCGCATTGGCATGAAAACCTAACAAAGCGGTTTCCGTTAGCCATAAATGCGCCATGCTCACACCCGCTGTCACCGGCTGATTTTTCTTCAACGCCTGAGTGAAGATATCCACACTTTGGGCACACGACAAATGCGCAAAATGCGCTCGAACCCCCGTTTCTTGAATAAGCAACAAATGCTGTACCAGCGCCGTGGTTTCTGCCGTGGTGGGAATGCCAATCAACCCCAAACGCGTGCTCACCTGCCATTCATGCGCTACCCCCCCCTGACTTAACGAAGGGTGATTGGGATAAATAACCACCAATAAATCAAATGTGGCCGCATAAGCATAACAATCGCGTAACACACTCAAAGAAGACATGCTCTGCCCTTGACTAAAGGCCACAGCGCCTGCTTCTTGTAAGGCAGTTAAATCAGCCAGTTGATGGTTCCCATGCGTCAAAGCCCCTATGGGTAAAATAGACAAAGGCGTTTTGGGTTCCCGACATTTATGAATGGCTTCTGGCGTATCTAAGGGCATGTAGGCACTGGGAGCAACCCCCACCGTGGTGATCCCTCCTCGTAAAGCCGCTTCCAGTTCTTTCAAGCCCTTGGGCGCTTGTTCAGCATACAGATGTGTGCTCATATCCACCAACCCAGGCAAAATCCATTGATCTGCTACATCCAATACTGTATCGGGTTTAAACCCAACCGGGGCCATTCCAAAACTCACAAAAATTCCGTCGGCTATATGTACATCCAGGATATCATTCCGGCCTGTGGCGGGACATAATACTCGACCATTTTTTAAAGTTAGCAACATAACGTTATTCCAATAAAGACAAAATGGCCATTCGGATCGCAATACCATTGGTCACTTGGTCTAAAATAACCGCCTGAGGACCATCCGCAATTTCTGATTGAATTTCTACTCCCCGATTAATAGGGCCTGGGTGAATAATTAAAGCATCGGGGTTGGCATACCGTAACGTTTTTTCAGTCAGGCCATATTCTCGATAAAATGCATCGGTTTCAGGGAGCAGAGTGCCTTGCATTCGCTCCATTTGCAATCGTAACATCATAATCACATCGACCCCGGCCAGCCCTTCTTGTAGGGTATGAAACACACGTACTCCCAACGATTCTACTTGAGCCGGTAATAAAGTTTTGGGCGCAATCACCCGAATTTCACCCGCATGAAGTAAATGTAAAGCCTGAATTTGTGAACGAGCTACCCGAGAATGCAACACATCCCCCACAATGGCAAAACATAAATCTTGAAAAGGCTCTGAACGGTGTTTTCGAACAGTGTACATATCTAACATGGCTTGGGTTGGGTGTGCGTGTCGACCATCACCGGCATTAATGATCCGAATATGCGGCTGTACCTGTTCAGCAATAAAATGCGCAGCCCCCGACGTAGGGTGTCGTACCACAAAATAATCACATTGCATGGCTTCTAAGTTGCGTACCGTATCTCGCAACGTTTCTCCTTTTTTGGCAGAAGAATGACCCATATCTAAATTTAAAATATGAGCGCCCAATTTTTTGGCAGCCAATTCAAAAGTAGAACGAGTTCGAGTACTGGCTTCAAAAAACAGAGTGGCAACAATTTTGCCGTCTAACTTGGATGTTGTTTTAATGGTACCGGTTGTCGGTTCAAAAAAACCATCAGCGGTGTCCATAATATGCATTAAATGATTTTTTTGAAGGCCTTCAAGTGTTAAAAAATGTCTGAAAGGCGCAAGCAACATAGGATTTTCCTAAAGTTCTGACAAAAAACTTTCCAAAATAATAACAGCCGATAGGGTATCAAGCTCCCCTTTGCTGGGATGACGGGCATGATGTTCTAAAAACCATTGTTCGGCGGCTTGAGTGGTGAGTCGTTCATCGATACAATGGCTGGGTTTATGGTAACGTTCTTCAAGTTGTTTGGCAAAATGTCGGGCACGATGGGCCATATCACTCATAGATCCGTCCATGTTCAAGGGTAATCCAATAACCAGTGTGGTGGGTTGCCAGTCTTCTATGAGGGTATCTAAGACTTTCCAGTCAGGGATGCCATTTTGGGCCGTAAGAGTGGTAAGCGGGCTGGCGGTGCCTGTAATAGTTTGACCAACGGCTACCCCCATGTGTTTTAGGCCGAAATCAAACCCTAAGAGCAGCTGATTAGGCATGACCCACTTCTAATACCATACGGCTTAATTCTACGCCCGCCAATTGGGCGGCGGCTCGCCAGCGATCTTGAACGGGGACATCAAATAATAAATCAGGGTCGGCAGGACAACACAGCCAAACATTGTTGGCAATTTCTTGCTCTAACTGCCCAGCTTCCCAGTCTGCATACCCTAAAGTAACAATACTGTCTTTGGGACCTTTGTTTTTGGCAATGGCTTCTAAAATATCACGGGAGGTGGTGATACTCAGAGAATCGTGCAACGATAAAGAAGATTCCCAATGTTTTCGGGTTGGGCGGTGCAGCACAAAGCCCCTTTGCCGTTGAGTTGGCCCTCCAGCAAAAATGGGTTGAGAGGCATATTTGGAGGCACAATTGGTGATGCCTAAATTGAATAAAATATCGGTTAAAGATAATTGCGTGGGGTGGTTCACAACCAGGCCCATGGCACCTTTAGAGGAGTGCTCGCAGATATAAGTAACAGAGCGAAAGAAATCTGGATCTTCTAGCTGAGGCATGGCAATGAGAAAGTAATGCTTTAAAGAGGTACACCGACGCATATTATGAGGGCCAAAAAAACGAATACAAAGGAGTATACCCGCAAAAAAGAAGAAAAGGTACCCCCTAAAATAAGTTAACTAACATTACTCCCTGGAGAGCATTATATGTTGGGTTGGTTTTCTAACTGTGTGTCGATGGTAATACATTATACCTCACAAATTAGGAATGCTATGCCTATATTGTTAGGTTATAGCAGGGTCTAATGCTGGTACTGTCCTACCATCTTTTCCAGTGACAATACTTGAATTTTAGAAGCCCAACCGGCTGTGCCAAAGGCTTTGTACCGCTCTTCACAAATAGCCTGCATGGCTTTAATGGTCTCGCCCAAATATCGACGGGGGTCGAACTCTTCTGGGTGATCAGCCAAATACTGCCGAATAGCCCCCGTGGACGCTAGCCGTAAATCGGTGTCAATGTTCACCTTACGTACCCCATGTTTGATGCCTTCCACAATTTCAGCCACAGGCACCCCATATGTTTCCGTTATTTTCCCCCCAAATCGGTTAATAATAGCTAGCCATTCTTGAGGAACCGACGACGATCCATGCATCACCAAATGCGTGTTCGGAATTTTGGCATGAATGGCTTTAATGTGATTGATATCCAGAATATCACCCGTGGGCGGACGTTTGAACTTATAAGCCCCATGGCTCGTACCAATGGCAATGGCCAAGGCATCTACCCCCGTGTCTTGCACAAATCGACCGGCTTCATCCGGATCGGTCAACAGCATATCGTGGGTTAATACCCCCTCTGCCCCTGAGCCGTCTTCTTTACTCGCACTTTTGGTTTCCAATGAGCCCAAACAACCCAATTCCCCTTCCACCGAGACTCCACAGGCATGCGCCATATCCACCACACGGCGAGTAACCGCCACGTTATAAGCATAATCAGCCGGAGTCTTCATATCTTCTTTTAAAGATCCATCCATCATCACCGATGAAAATCCCAGTTGAATAGACCGCAAACACACACCAGGAGAAGCCCCATGATCTTGATGCATACAAACTGGAATATGTGGAAACTCTTCAATAGCCGCCAACATTAAATGGCGTAAAAAGGGGGCCCCTGCATATTTTCGCGCCCCAGCCGACGCTTGAATAATAACCGGACTATCGGTTTTATGCGCTGCAGCCATAATAGCCCGCATTTGCTCTAAATTGTTCACGTTAAAAGCAGGCACACCATACTGATGTTCCGCAGCATGATCTAATAATTGACGTAAAGAAATAATGGCCATTCCGACTTTCCTTAAAATAAGTTATTCAACTGGTAAAATTTTCATTGCATTGGCACCACCAAGCTTGCCTAAAGCCTCTCCCTTGGTGATGAGCACCCGATCTCCCACCGATACAAATTTTTTCTCTTTAAGCAATGCAATGGCACGGAGGGAGATATCCCAAGGATTGCCCAATGTTACATCAAACGCTAAAGGATGTACCCCACAATAAAGCGACATATATCCTAACACTTTGGGGTGCCGACTAAGGGCAAAAATAGGCACTTGGGTTTTCACTCGGGACATCCACAAAGGGGTGGAACCCGATTCCGTTAACGTAATAATGGCATTTAATTCGATATGCTGCGCTGCATAAAGTGCGGCTAGGGCAATGGTTTCATCGATTCGCTGAATGGTGCGATGCGATTGATGGCGTGTCACCTTCGTATGCCGTCTTTTTTCAGCCGCGACACAAATATCATGCATGACTTGAATAACCAACACAGGATGCTCTCCTGTGGCTGTCTCAGCCGATAACATCACCGCATCAGTGCCATCTAAGACAGCATTGGCGACATCCGATACCTCCGCCCGGGTGGGAATGGCATTGTGGATCATGGATTCCATCATCTGAGTGGCAGTAATCACTGCTTTGTCGCGTGCTAAGGCCCGTCGGATAAGGATTTTTTGAATACCCGGTAACTCCGCATACCCCACTTCTACCCCTAAGTCCCCTCGGGCCACCATGATGGCATCCGATGCGTCAATAATGGCATCCATGTCTTGAATGGCTTCCACCCGCTCTATTTTGGCAATCACATGCGCATGACTGCCCGCTGAACGCAGTTAAGCCCGGGCTTCTTTTACATCTTTGGCACTGCGTACAAAAGAAAGCGGTACATAATCTACCCCCCAGGCTGCTAAGGTTTCAATGTCTTTTTTGTCTTTGTCTGTCAGCGCATTGGCAGATAGCCCCCCCCCACGAAGATTTAACCCT
>JAHFQG010000124.1 GCA_023266415.1 Francisellaceae bacterium
CTCTTGGTTGGCGAGGGTTTCTTTACAAGCAAATCCGTGTAATACGCCATGGGTTACCCAGGCAACTGCGTTGTATCGTTTCTGTTGATACAGCAAAGGTACCCCAATAGCCACGCCAATATTTTGAGTATGGGGGATTATTTCTTGCAAGATCATCCATGCACGTTGCATAACATCTGGAGAATAAAATGCATCCATGCAATCATAGCCGGTGATACACAATTCAGGCAGGCACAGGATATGGACGTTGTCTTTTTGGGCGGCGCGAATGGCGTCTAAAATAGTGGCTTTGTTTTGCTGGAAAGCGAGTGGGGTGAGGTTAAGGGCTGCGCCGGCGAGTTTTACGAACACACCCCCTCCCTAACCCTCCCCCGCTTACGGGGGAGGGGAAAATACGTAACCCTCCTCCGCTTGTGGGGGAGGAGATATAAACTTGATTTTGGTGAGTATACGGCTTACCCTAATCTCATGCAATTATCCGAAGAAAGTAATTCAGCTAAATTCCAAATTCATCAGTATGGGGTGGGAGAGATTTGGGTGAATAATGAGCCCTATACCCATGCAATATGTGTTGCACCCACTTTCTGTGTCCCTTGGGAGCCTTATAATTTTGAGCTGGTGATGGCTAAAAAGCCCAAAGTGGTCTTGATTGGGACAGGGGCCCAGCACCAGGTGCTGTCACTCGCTCTGTTGGCTCCGTTGATCCAGGCACGTATTGGGTTTGAGGTCATGAGCACCCCAGCGGCTTGCCGGACGTATGCTTTATTGTCGGCGGATAATCGGGATATAATGGCATTACTGTGTCTTTGAAAGGGAATGACATTATTTAGATACACCCCTCCCTGCCCTCCCCCGCGAAGCGGGGGGGATAATGTAAGAACAACGGAAAACATATGACTCAAAACAGATGGTCTTCCCGATTTGCCTTCATCTTAGCTGCCACGGGTGCAGCCATTGGGTTGGGCAATATTTGGAAATTCCCCTACATGGCGGGAGATTATGGGGGCAGTGCGTTTGTGTTGCTATATGTATTGTGTGTGGCGCTTATTGGTCTCCCTGCCATGATGGCTGAAATTTTATTGGGTAAATTAGGGCGACACAATCCCATTCAAACCATGACCTTATTGGCCAAACAAGGAAAACATTCGCCCCAATGGGCGATGGTGGGATGGATAGGGGCCTTGTCGTTACTAATGGTATTGTCGTTTTACAGTGTTATTTCAGGGTGGTCAATTGCTTATATTGGGTATGCCGCGTTAGGCACCTTTCAAAATACATCCGCAGAGCACATTTATCAACTTTGGTCACAGCTCATGCAAAATCCGGGGTTGTTGGTGGCACTTCATACCGCTTTTTTATGTCTCACCTTAGGGATCGTGGTTCGTGGTGTCAAAAATGGCATTGAAAAAGCCTCTAAAATTATGTTGCCCATCCTATTTCTGACGGTTTTTGTGCTCATGCTGTATGGTATGACACAGGGCGACGCCAAAGCAGGATTTCACTTTTTATTTCGATTTGATACCTCCCGCTTAGATGGCACTATTTTCGCAGCAGCTTTAGGGCATGCATTTTTTACTTTAGCCATTGGGGCGGGGGCAATGCTGGTATATGGGGCATATATTCCCAACCAAGTGCGTATTGTTAGAAGTATTGTGACCATTGCCTTTTTAGATGTATGTGTGGCCTTTATGTCGGGCATGGCCATTTTTCCATTGGTGTTTCACCATGGGTTAACCCCAGAAGGGGGGCCTGGGTTGATGTTTAAAGTGTTACCTATTGCCTTAATGGGCATGCCGTTTGGTCGATGGGTTGGCATGTTGTTTTTTGCGTTGTTATTATTTGCAGCGTGGGCGTCTTCTTTATCGATGGCGGAGCCATTAGTCTTGACCCTCATGGAAAAAGCGCGATTGTCTCGCGGGAAGGCGGCCTGTGTGGTGGGGATATCAGCCTGGAGTTTAGGGTTATTGGCAGTGTTTTCCTTCAATATTTTGGAAGATGTGCGTGTACTAGGTCGGTATAGTATTTTTCAGATCATGACGGATATACCCACCAATCTCTTGTTGCCTTTGGGGGGGCTTGGCTTTACCTTGTTTGCGGGATATTGTATCCCTAAGGCGATATCGGTGGGAGGCCTCAATACCTCTGCTTGTTTGGGAACGATTTGGTATACACTCACGCGGTATGTAGCCCCGGTAGGGATTTTGGCAATATTAATTAGCTTGTTATTTTTTTAGGATGAAAAAAATGTGTTGGATGAATACTTCTCAGAGATTTGGTCTTCTAACTAAAGCCCTTCACTGGAGCATTTTTGTTTTATTTTGTGCCCAATTTTTCTTCATTTATGAGCGTCGACAATTGCCGGAAAAATCACCTGAAGGACTGTGGTATCTACTAACACACAAAGCCACTGGGATGGTTTTATTGTGTTTGGCCATTCTGATGATTGTATGGCGTCAGTTAGGACAGCGCCCCCCTTACCCTTTCCATATGCGCCCTTGGGAAAAAATGTTGGCTCGTTTCACACACTATGGGCTGTATGCTGTTATGATACTGATGCCTATTTCAGGCTATCTAACCTCTGCCTTTAGCGGATATACCGTTTCATTATATGGATTTTGGAGCATACCTTTGTTGGTTCCAACCAGCAAAGCGTATGCGGATATTGCTTGGGATTTTCATCAAATATTTGCATTAGCCATTTTAGGGTTTGTTTTCTTACATGTGGTGGGCGCTCTGAAACACGCCTGGATTGACAAAGATAACGTATTAAAACGCATGCTATGGTAGACGCAGTGCAACAAGCCATTACGGTTTTAAAGGCTGGCGGTGTAATAGGGCTACCCACTGAGACGGTATATGGGTTAGCGGCGGACATCACGCAGCCAGCGGCCATTGAAAAGATTTATACTCTCAAAGGGCGTCCCAGAAATCATCCCATTATTATTCACATTGCAAAAACTGATACTTTATTTGAGTTAGCCATTGACATTCCGGCTTATGTGATGCCATTAGTGCACTGTTTTTGGCCAGGGCCTTTCACTTTGTTGCTCAAAAAACATCCCTCTGTTCGAGAGGAGATCACAGGAGGGCATGATACGGTGGGTGTACGATTTCCAGCGCATCCGATGGCACAAGCGGTGATTCGGGGGTTAGGGCATCCGGTGGCAGCGCCATCGGCCAATCGTTTTGGGGCTTTGAGCCCAACCACTGCAGAACATGTGCGAGATGCGTTGGGAGCCTCCGTTGATTTTGTGTTGGATGGAGGACGGTGTCCGGTGGGCATTGAATCGACCATTGTGGATGCAACGCAGGCTGATTATTGCACGGTGGTGCGGCATGGCATGATTTTGGTCGAAGACATTCGAGCGGTTGTGGACGTGCCCGTATTGGATAATGTGCCTACTTCCGTGGCAGCACCGGGGAATTTGAAACGGCATTATTGTCCGAAGAAACCAGTGAAATTGATTGAAACACGCCCTACCCTTTCTTCTATGCTGGAGCAGGAAAATATATATTGGCTTTCGTTTGAAACCATGCCACATGATCCTCAAGCGTACGCGTATCAGTTGTACTTCCAACTAAGACTGGCAGATGCGTCTATGGCTTCCTGTATTCACATTGAGCTACCGCCAAATACCCCCGAATGGCGGGGTATTTTAGAGCGGTTACATAAAATGATAGGTTAACACTCATTTTCATGGAAAGGATTTTATGCCACGTATTCCCTATATCACCGATCGGGCCCTCGAATTATCAACCACCTTACCCTCTACCATTACCTTGGAAGAACGAAAAGCGCTGTACCCTCCTGAGCATTGTTTTATAGACAAGTACAACCCTAAAAATAACCATA
>JAHFQG010000033.1:0-1098 GCA_023266415.1 Francisellaceae bacterium
CTATGTGCCCGATGTATGCCTCCCTCAAGGGACTGTTTTCCATCAGGCCGGGGTGTATCACACTGTGTTAGAAACCGCTTTTTTTAGACATATCACCCTGAAAAGTGCTCTCAAAGGACACTCTTTAACCTTGGAATGTCACAGTGACAAGCCTTTAAACACCCTCTTTTCCTCTCAAAAACCTTTCCGTTTATATATTCAGTTACCTGAGAAAGAGGCGTCGTTGTTCGCCCAAGCGTTGTTTAAAACAAATTCTTTTTTCATTATTCAAGATCAAAAAATACCCGTGACTTGGCATACTTGGCCCTCCCAAGCCGCTGGGTGGCAGCCCCCTCAGTTACGCCAATTGGTTTTTGCCCCAAAAACAGTGCAGTGGATAGAATGCACGCTTTCAATACCCGAAAGTTCAGCCACCACCGGGGCTTTTGTATTTGAAAATCTGCCCCTAGAAGCCCAATTTGTCACCAATGCAGTGGTAACAGTCCCTTTATATCCAGAAACTCATATAATATCCGTTAAACCTCAGCAAGAATGTGTGGAAATTCCCATCGAACCCAATACTTTACTGCAACGTGTGGTATCCAATGATGAAAATGCCCCTTATACTGTATTGTGGCACGACCAAAAACCGTTTTTGTATCCTTTAAACTTAACCGAACCCGTTCGCTGGCGATTGCACCTGCTGTTGCAACATACAAAAGCAATAAAAGAAGCCCCTGCTTGGCACGATTGGCAGGGTACCTTACAATCTACCACTGCGCCTCAACCATCACCCCCGTTATACCCCTTGTTACCCAAAATAAACGCTTTGTGGCAACTGAAAACGCCTGGAAAAGAGGCCCTCCATCAGTTGCATCAATTATGGCTGCCAAACCCTCCCAGTTGGGAAAATCAATTATCCAATTTTGACCCAGAAGTGGTGATCACACTCAAAAAAGGCGTTTGGCGGCATGAACGGCGTTTATCTTTAAAGTCAGAGCCAAATACCCCCATTTTTTGGTGGCAACAAGCCTGGAGGGCTTTATTACCCTGTTAACCAAACCAGGCTATCATCTTTTTACCTGGCTGTTGGCCTGGGAGAAAACACAGAGTACGATT
>JAHFQG010000033.1:1108-10643 GCA_023266415.1 Francisellaceae bacterium
CCCCTGTGTTTGATGTGACTGATTGCGATATTGCTTATCGAGAGAACACTTTTTTTATCAAAAGTGGGTTATGGAATATTTATCCCAATAAAACGTTGTACCAATTGGCTTATCAAGCTTGGTTAATACCACGCTTTTTTTTAAAAGAACCCCATCCTTTACAATTGTTATTAAACTCACTTAAAAAAGACGACTCGGTTCTTCAAAAACAATGGAAATCCATGCCAATACCTCCCCAAGTTATTTTAGGGCATACTCTGTTCTTGGGTAATCGTATCTATATTCTCGAAACCCCTCCGGCAATATCTCCAGCAGGACGATTAGGAACTTATGTGTTGTGAGTAATCCAATCTTTGTCTGTATACAAAATAATACCTGGGATGTCATTAAAGGCCAGGGGCATCTGACCTACCATCAAGCCAATAAACTCTTGTTGATCATCTCTGCTACTTCAGACTTAGGTCGTTTAACCGGGCAACCCATCACCATTTTTGTAAAAAACACCGCCTGGTTTCAAGGTTGGGTGGAAAAAGCACTTTGGCAACCCATGAACAACGGTTTTTGGGGAACCCTAACGGTTTCTGCACTCTGGCCATTGCAACAACAATCGCATTACCACGCTTTTGTACATCAAACTGTCACGGAGATAGCGCGCGCTTTTTGGCAGCCCTATATCGCGGATATCGCTTGTGTATGGCAGGGGGTTGAAAATACAAGAGTTATTCCTTGGGCTGTATGGGAAAATAAAACCGATGCAGAGTGCTGGAGTCAATTTGCTCAGCAATATGGGCTTGGCTGGTTTTGTATGGAAAAAACTTGCTTCATTGCCCAAAAATTACCTCAATTAGAGGCCGGTCTAACGCTTCCCTTGGCCCATGGTATGGATGGGCAGTGGGAACCCGTGGTTGCGGAATGGCGCATGGGCGAAGATACCCAGGGTAAAATCGCCTACGCCCTTACCAACGATTTACGCATCAAAGTGGGGATGCCCTTGCTGATACAGGGCGAAACTTGGTTGGTTGAACAACTTTTTCTGGATTGGTGCTATCCAGGCTGGATAGGGAATCGTTTGGTGCTACGCACCCCTGATATGAAACGTTTGCCCTTGATGTGGCAGCATGTCCCTGAAGGTCTCTGGTCAGGTGTGGCGGAAAAACCAGGGCAGTGTGAGAGTGTGTGGGGTCTATCCCCCCCTCTAAAGTGCTTCCAACCCTTTCAAGGCCCTGAATTTGGTTTATCCCCCCCTTGGGAAAGGCAAGGGCATATCGCTTTTCTGTGGCCCTTGGGCACAGATATACCAGGGATATTAGGCACTTTGCCCAGTGAGCATCATCCTTTGCCTCTAACCGCTGAAACACCCTATCAACAATGCATCCGTACCGCAGAAGGGAATACAGTCCTTTTAGATAATACCCCCAATCAGGAACTCATAGCATGGTCTACACCCACACAAGTATGTCAAATGACTACCAAACAAAACAACACGCATCTGACTTGGCAGGCCTATCAAAACAAGATCTATCTGTCTTCAAAAAACACCCTCAGAATACAGGTGAAAAAATGGCTGGGGACAACAAAAACATATACCCTAAAAACTGCCCTTTTAAAACGGAACGTATCTACACAAGAATGGCAGGTGTCGCGTCACCATTTTAACGTTGCAAAAGGGAAGATAGAGGCCACAACAGCCCATTGGACCTACCAGAAATCTTGGAAAATAACCACTGATAAAACGCATTGGCGTACAAAACAATGGAATGGACAGTTTAAATCAATATATTATATGGAAAATATGTTAAAATGGCAAGGGTCGAAATCAGTGGTTTTATCGGGCGGAAATAGCACCCTTAAAATGACTTCTCACACATTATCCTTAATGGGAACAACCATCCGGATGTTGTCCCCGAAAATTGTGGTGGCGGGGCAACTGGGTTAAATTGTCTCTGTTTCGGATCACATGTAACTTAACCGAATCGGGTGTTAAAAAAATCACCTGGCCTTCACCATCCAGATAAAATCGCACATGCCCACTGATTTCCCCCAAAGGCTTAAAACACATTGCAATGGTATTTTGAGCAGGCGGTTGATTGAGTGCAATGCCAATCTCTTTTAACGCATGAGACAAAATTCCAGTTATATGCGTATTATCCAAACGTGGATTCACACGAATATGATTCAATTCAAACAAGACATTTTTGATAACATGATATTTGACGGGTACCACAATGCCTTGGACCAACGATTCGATGTGTACACACTCTATGGCATTTAGTTTGTCATCTAGCACAAACTCATAGAGATCTGAGTACGACTCGGGATCGACCTTAGAAGCATTAATTAAAATTTCAGAGGCTTGTGATTGCGCGTTCATACCCGTACTATCGGGTATATCTGGTTTTTCTTGAGAGGTGACCTATGCGCAAAGTCAAGACCCAATACGCCTGCCAACAATGCGGTAACCTATCCACTAAATGGTCTGGCCAGTGTTTTGAATGCCAATCATGGAATAGTTTGACTGAGGTCATTGCCGTTTCTAAAAATACATCCCAAAACTATCAGGGATTTTCGGGCACCCAATCCGTCGGGGTGATCTCCCTAGCCCATATCCCTAAAAATGCCCAAAAACGATTCCCCACCGGATTATCTGAATTCGACCGAGTCTTGGGGGGTGGGGTAGTGCCAGGCTCGGTGGTGCTGATTGGGGGAGATCCGGGTATTGGAAAATCCACCCTATTATTGCAAAGCCTTTGTCTGCTCAGTCAACAGGTACCTGTGCTTTATGTGACTGGAGAAGAATCCCCAGAACAAGTGGCCCTCAGGGCGGAACGCTTACATTTGCCCACCGAGCAAGTGAAAATTTTGGCTCAAACAGAAATACATCAGATTTGTGAAGCTGCCAAAAGCTGTGCCCCCAAAGTGATGGTCATTGATTCTATTCAAACCATGTATACCGCCGATTTGGCTTCTGCTCCAGGCGGCGTTTCTCAAGTGCGCGAAAGTGCCGCTTATTTAACTCAATTTGCCAAACAAACCAGTACAGCTTTATTTTTAGTTGGTCATGTGACCAAGACTGGTGAAGTGGCCGGCCCCCGCGTGCTAGAACATATTGTCGATACCGTCATTTTTTTAGAAGGACAAGAAGACAGCCGATTTCGCCTGATGCGGAGTTTAAAGAACCGGTTTGGATCTGCCAATGAATTAGGGGTCTTTGCCATGACTGAAACTGGCATGAAAGCTGTAACCAATCCCTCAGCCTTATTTTTATCCCGTGCCGAAGATATCGCTCCTGGCAGTGTGGTAATGGTCACCTGGGAAGGCACACGTCCTTTGTTGGTGGAAATTCAAGCCTTAGTAGATGATACCCCCGCTCCCAATCCTCGACGGGTGAGTGTTGGGTTGGACAGCAACCGTTTAGCTATGTTGTTGGCCGTTTTACACCGGCATGCCAATATTCCCACCTTTCAACAAGATGTTTTTGTGAACGTAGTTGGTGGTGTGCGTGTGCAAGAAACCAGCGCTGATTTAGCGTGTCTGTTTGCCGCAGTATCCAGTATGAAAAATAAAGCTCTACCCGAAGACTTAGTTGTTTTTGGTGAAGTAGGCCTGTCAGGCGAAGTTCGCCCTGTACAAAGTGGCCAAGAACGTATCAAAGAAGCCGCTAAACACGGATTTAAACGCGCCATTGTGCCAAAAGCCAATTTGCCTAAAGATCCCATTGCGCAAATGACCTGTATCGGCGTCACCCATTTGCGAGAAGCATTGGAGTATTTGTAGAAATTACTATACCAGCGAAGAGGATAGAGTTCAGTTGATAAAAGCGTGTACTTACCACAAAAATATTTCAAATTTATCGTTGCTTTTTTAAAAAAAGCACTTGCACTCAAAAAATCCTCATGTTACATTGCATCCGCTTTCAAGGATATATCAAGTCAACCTAAAGTAAGAAGACAATAAAAATAGGGAGGTAAAAGAAATGATTTCAATTCGTTTAATTTCAAATATCGTTATGTTCCGGGCTTTCTATTCTCCTTAACGCTGCAGTAGTGTAAAACTACAAGATCTTTGAGTCTATTTTCTGAAAAAGGGCAACTGATGCCCTGAAGCTAGGAGGGTGAACCATCGGTTTACCGCTTTATTGGCGTAGGCGGTAGAACGAGCCAGCATGGCCAAGGGCTCAGTTTTCGGGAAAAAGATTAAAACCAACAAATTGGTCATGGCAAATGAGCCTTCGGACAGGAATAAAAAAACCGAAGTCGTTAAGTGTTGTGATCAAATACAAAGTTCTTGCGTATTCCCTCGTGTAATAACGGGGGATTTTTTATTTCATTAAAAATAATGCCAGTGGTCAACATATTAGACCTATAAGTCGTCTGGGCCTTGTTGCATGAATCAGGTATTCTGGATGTCATGCCAGTGAAAACTGGCATCCAGTTGCCCGTAGTATATATTTTGTTAAGTCATCCCGAGCGTAGCCCGTCATCCCGAGCGTAGCCCGTCATCCCGAGCGTAGCGAGGGATCTCCCTCTATGCCACTCTTAGGAGATCCCTCACAATGTTCGGGATGACGTGGAAACATGGCCATTCATGCAACAAGGCCAGTCGTCTGTCCATTTTATTAAAAAACATAAAAATATTATTTTAATTTTTTTAAAAAATAACTTGCATTCAAAGAAATACCATGGTACATTGCCCCTGTTTTGAAGGAAACAGAAAATAACAAATTTAAGGAGACAATAGAAATGATTTCAACTCACTTAATTTTCATCATATCCATCACGCATAATTTCTCCAGTTTTCTTCTATCCCCTTGACGCTTTAGTAGTCTTCCATCCAACAGCCAATTGAGTTTTAAATAGGCAATCCCCCCGAAAACTCAAATGGAAGTAGTATGTTAAGGCTATAAGAACTTTGAATCTTTTTTTCGAAAAATGGCAACTGATACCCTGAGGCTAATAGGGTGAACCATCGTTTTACCGCTTTATTGGCGTAGGCTGTAGAACGAGCAAGGCCCAGGGCTCAGTTTTTAAGAAAAAGATTAACCAATAAATCAGTCATAGCAAATAAGCTTCCAGACAGAAATAAAAATACTGAAAGCATTAAGTGTTATGACTAAATACAAAGTTCTTGCGTATTCCCTCGTGTAACAACGGGGGATTTTTTTTGTTAAAAATAATATGAATGGCTAACAAGAGAGTGCTGAGGCTGGATGCCAGTTTGTCCATCACCCTGCGCTGGCATGACAGCATTGACTCTATACAACAGAGCCATAGGTGGCTGAAAAAAAACACTATGGATCTGTTCTTCTAAATTTTCCCGCTCTTTCTCTTTGGCCAATTCTTTTTTATAATGTTGCTCTAATGCTTCAATAGCCTCATCTGAGCGTTTTTTGGCTTCCTCATAATAGAGTCGCCAAGCTTTCCTCAAGAAATTCAAATAACTTATTTTCCGTTTCTTTTTGTAGGGTTTCGGTCGCATGCACCCCATCCTTGAGATATAGTTAGTTTATATACTGAGTATAGTTAAGGATGGAGAAATGAGCGGATGGCACTAATATAAAAGGAATAATGCTCTAACTAGGTTATGATTAAGCGGATGGGTCGAATTTTGAAAACATGTGCATATACTCCTTTCCTGATAATTTCCAGAAAAAAAAGCATTTAAAGCTTGCATTACTTATTGGTGCATGTTAAATTCCGCCGTATTAAATTCTGCTTTTTTCTATGTTATCTGGATGAAATAATTTTTAATAAGGAAGTACCATGAACGCAGATCCCCCGCCTCCATAGCCTGTCGTTACCAAACAAGCACTATACTTTTTAGATGTGGCCAAAGTATTAGAGCTAGGCACCCTCTAAGTGCTTGAATAGTCTCGTAGTATGAGTCTTTTCAAGACATACCTTGGTTTCATCGCTTGTACTTCGGTACAAAAAAAGATACCGATATTTATTATTATAGTGCTTATACTCCGGCATTGTGTATACAGTGCCGTTTTTTTTGTTATACTTTATCTGAGTTACTCTCTTATTTTTTCAGGAACCCCCTCCATGCAACCCTCTGCTTCACCGCGCGAATTAGTGTTGGGCACCTTACTTGCTTTGTTGGCAATTGTTATTTGGGCAGGCTGGGTGGTAGTCAGTCGATTTGGGGTGACGAAAGAGGTGTTTACAGCGTTAGATCTAACAGCCATTCGATTTGGTTTTGCGGGGCTGTTATTGCTTCCTTGGTGGCTGAAATATACCAAACGGTATACTAAAATTGACCATCTTCGAGGATTGGTGTTTGCAATTACCATTGGGGCGCCGTTTAATTTTTTAGCCATTCAGGGTATTTCTTATGCCACAGTGTCTCATGCGGGGATTATTCATGCTATGTCAACAGTGGCAACTTTTGGGTTTAGTCTGTTGCTCATGGCCATGAAGCCCAAAAAACTTCAAATTTTGGGGGTAGTATGTGCTTTGATGGGAGTTGGGGTTCTGTTGTTAGCGCATGATATTGGTGAAAAAACACAGGCGTTTTTAGGGTATGGCTTATTTATCGCATCGGGTACGACGTGGGGGTTGTATATCACTTTACTCAAGAAATGGCAGATCTCAGCGCTACATGCCACAGTAAATGTGGCAGTTTGGTCACTTTTTTTATGGATACCAGTCTATCTTTGGATGTTTTTGACCTATTCTACCGATCATATTCCTTGGATGGCCATTGGGTTTCAGGTGTTTTCGCAAAGCATCATGACCAGTATTGTGGCCTTCGTGGCTTTTTCAAAAGCTGTCCATATGTTGGGCTCTACCACAGCCAGCGCGTTTATTCCATTGGTACCGGTGTTGTCAACCTTGATGGGAGAATGGTTTTTAGGAGAAATAGCAACACCGCAAGAATGGACTGGCATCGTCTGTATTGCAATCGGTATTTTTATGGCAACAGGGGCATTATCATATTTATATCGTCGGTTTTTGACCGTTCGTCTCTAACGTTCTCCTAGCTCTACTAAGTCATATGTGGGTTTGATAAACGTTCAAAAAATGGCCTTGTTGCATGAATCAGGCATTCTGGATGTCATGCCAGTGAAAACTGGCATCCAGTTGCCCGTAGTATATATTTTGTTAAGTCATCCCAAGCGTAGCCCGTCATTCCGAGCATAGCCCGTCATTCCGAGCGTAGCCCGTCATCCCGAGCGTAGCCCGTCATCCCGAGCGTAGCGAGGGATCTCCCTCTGTGCCATTCTTAGGAGATCCTTCGCTACGCTCAGGATGACGTGAGGGGCTCAGGATGACGTGGGAACATGGCCATTCATGAAACAAGGCCATTATTTAATCAACTCGTTTTTTTTGAACTTTTTAGCCATCCAAGTTTCTTGCCATTTTTGTTTTACAAAGGTGGGTCCTTGGACATAGGTCATGCCAGCGCCAAAGTATGCTCCTATGGTCAATTTGACCCAAATGTCTTGAAAAAAAGGCTCATGCTCAAACAAAAACCATTTTACCCATGTAAAACTAACAGTTGCCCAGAGAAAAAAGAGAAACAACTTTAGGTAATATGATTTTTTGTTGAGGACATTTGACATTTTTCAGGCCTTGTTGCATGAATCAGGCATTCTGGATGTCATGCCAGTGAAAACTGGCATCCAGTCGCCCGTATTATATAGATAGCTGCGAGAGGTGAACAACTAACTTTCTTTCTTTTCCATTTCTGATATGGTTTTTTCGTGGCCTTGTTGCATGACATTCAGAATGCTTGATTCATGCAACAAGACCGCAAAAAACTATCTTTTTTAAAAGATATAGTACCTATTTTACCCCCTCATTTTCTCATCTCTGGCTATACTTAGTATATAAGCTAACTTTATAGCGATATCTCAAGGATGGGACCCTTATGACGGCTTCACTGGCTCAACTATTTCTGGCTCACCCTGCTGATAAACGATTACTGGCCTGGTTGACCCAAGACCAACCTCCCTTTAGTCTGTCATTACCTGAGGTAGGCCTGGATTTAACTAAGACAGATGATCCAGAAGTGCAAAAATGCTTGGATGCTTTAAGCGCTTCTTCAGATACTCATTCCAAAAAGTTTTTTAGAATTTTAAAAATGAATGCAATCATGCAAGAATTGATTTCAGAGCAACACCATGAACATCAAAGCAAAAAAGTATTAGAAGATACCCGCGAAAGACATTTCTCAAAAAGTTTTTTGGAAAAATTGCAAGAAGCCTGGCTTAACTATGGCTTAGAAGACAGAAAACGCTCAGAAGAAGCGATGGAAACATTGATTGAAACATACAAAAAAGAGTTGGAAAACTTAAACAAACGGGAACAAGAATTCAATATATTGTCAGAATTATTTATGCAGTCTATCGACTTAAGTATTGATAAGCTAGAAGACTTGCATTTAAAATGGATTCAAACAGCGATAGAAATTAAAAATAATAAGACAGATATTGTCGATACGTCAAATGAAGTTATTCAGATAAAATCGGAATTTGTTAAAACCCGAGAAGAATCAGATGCCCTAAAGAGAAATCATCAAAAAAGCCTGGAAGAAATTTATAATCAAGCATTAGCAGCCTTACAAGAAGAAGAATTATTTAAAGAACTGCCCCCCAAAAGACAAGCTTTATTTAAAGACGATTTGAAAAAGATGATGCCACCCATGGTCACTCGGTCTTATCAAGAACAGAGAGAAAATTTTGCCCGTAAACTTTTATTACCTGTCCCTTCAATGATTAAAGATCCTGAACATTTTGATGCTATTCATTTTGAATCGCCCATTATACCACAAAGTGTGCATGCCAATGATAATGTCTTACCACTAAAAGTAGAATCAACAATAAAATCTGTCGAATTGGGCCTTACTAAAGAGATAGAAGTAATAAGTATAACTGATATTGTATCAGCCAAAAAAATGGCAGTCCTCATTAATAGAACCGTAAAAATTGCAAAAGAAGCCGCATATAAACAGATTAAAGTGCAAGATCTTTTTGTTCGTCAGAAAAATAAAATTGATAAAAAGGAAGATGCATATGCTCAAGCAGAAGAAAGACTCAGAAAAAAATTGAAAAGATTAATAGAAGATCGAGAACAGTTACTTAACAAACAAAACGGTATTGAAAAGGACATTTTGGAAGCGGAGAAGGAAGCAAATGCACAAAAAGATACTTTTCAAACACAAGCGACTATCCATGAAACTGCATTACAGGGTGTAAAATCTACCTGTCATGCCTTGAATGATCCAACGGGAGTTACAACCCTCCAAAAATTCCAAGTAAATCAAGTAGATATTCAAAAAACAGCGGAAGACAAAGGCACCGAAGCCACCTCCCTCAAGACGCAACATGCCTCTGAAAGAGAACGAATAAAACAAGAACAACAGGAAGAAGATGAAGCTGTTCAAAAAATTTTAGAGGCTATAGGAGGTGAAGACCTAAATGTCATAAAGGGAGAGGAGAAAAAAGGACATAGCTGGTAGGCATCAAGATTTTGATTTATGAGAAGAACAGTATGAGCACATACACTCTAAAAACTAGTTAATTAACTTAATT
>JAHFQG010000125.1 GCA_023266415.1 Francisellaceae bacterium
ATGAATCAGGCATTCTGAATGTCATGCCACAAGGCCGAATAATTGCCTCGAAATGGCTTGGCCCCTACGTCATCCCGAGCGTAGCCCGTCATCCCGAGCGTAGCGAGGGATCTCCCTCTGTGCCACTATGAGGAGATCCCTCACGGTGTTCGGGATGACGTGGGAACATGGCCATTCATGCAACAAGGCCATTGTGAATGATACAAATGCGGGTGCCACTGTAGGGGCGAGGCTGGGCCTCTATCAGCACGTCCCATTTAGGAGGTACAATACTCTTTTTCAAGAAATGTGTAAAAGTGGTATATGCAAATAGAAAGTTATAACACCAACCAAAAAGTGCTGGTTATTGCAGAAATTGGTAACAACCATGAAGGGGATTTTTCAGTTGCTCAACGTTTGGTTGAAGCCGCGGTGGCAGCGGGAGTGGGGGCGGTTAAATTTCAAACGTTTATCCCCGAGTTGTATGTTCATCGGACTCAAACCGAACGTTTTGAGCGGCTTAAGAATTTTCAACTGTCATTTAAGCAATTTGAACAACTTTCTCGTCAAGCACATGAAGCGGGTATTTTGTTTATTTCTACTCCCCTCGACCTGGAAAGTGCGGCTTTCTTACCCTCTATTGCAGATGCCATTAAAATTGGATCGGGTGAAAAC
Organism: Francisellaceae bacterium; assembly: GCA_023266415.1. Classification (GTDB taxonomy): domain Bacteria; phylum Pseudomonadota; class Gammaproteobacteria; order Berkiellales; family Berkiellaceae; genus JAHFQG01. Next base: position 655 of record JAHFQG010000125.1, read on the forward strand.
ACATTTTATCCCTTACTGGCCCAAGTGGCTTTAAGCCATAAGCCAATTATTATGTCAACAGGACTCTCCACATTGTCTGAAATAACTGACTCCAAGGCATTTTTAGACAAAGCCCTACAAAAAGCCGAAGCGGTACAACCTGTGGCATTATTACATTGTGTGAGTGCTTACCCCACGCCTGTACGGCAAGCCAACTTAGGGGCCATTCCTGTCCTAAAGCGCACTTTTCCCGATACCCCTATTGGGTATTCTGACCATACCATTGGACGTCCAGCTGCTCTGACTGCAGTGGCTTTAGGGGCGCGTATCATTGAAAAACACTTTACCTTAGATAATCAATATTCCTCCTTTCGAGATCACCTGCTTTCCCTCAATCCAACCGATATGGCGCTGTTGGTGCAGGAAATACAAGACATAGAAGCCATGATGGCTTTTATGCCTATGCCTGAAAGTAGCAATATAATGCTTATGCGACGTTCTATTGTGGCCAAACAAGCCATCCCGTCTAATAAACCGTTATCCTTAGAAGATTTGACATGGGTACGGCCTGCAGAAGGACTGCCACCTGGCCAAGAACATCGGCTATTAGGCCGGCGACTCAAGGCACCTGTGGAAGCCGGTACCGTGATAACAGAGGCTTTGTTACAATGATCTCTATTGCCCAATACTTAGCCAAAAAATCTGTTGTTATTTTTTTGTTTTATGGGGTGATTACCCGTCAGCCTCCGGGCGTCCGTAATTATACCCAAAAACACATGCTACGAGATGTGTTTGTTGATCACTTAAAAACCCTAAAAACCCATGGAATGGCATTATCCATGGATGATATTATTTATCATCACCAGAACAAAATACCGTTTCCAGACAACAGTTTTGCGATAACCTTCGATGATGGGTTTGAAAACAATTATTCAGTGGCAGCGCCTGAGTTAGCTAGCTTAAGCATTCCTGCCACTTTCTATGTGACTTCTGAATTCATCGAAGAAAATACTTTATCTTGGATAGATAAAATTGAATACTGCCTAGATATCACCCCCAAAGGTGCCTTACATTGCCCTTGGCAACCCAAACCCATATCTTTTAAGAAACCTCAAGATAAAATAGCCTTGTTGAGTGAAATTCGTTATCAAGTAAAACAAGACCCTACATTTAACATTCCTCCTTTTGTGGGATCCGTATTTGAACAGTGCCGTCAATCTATGGTGAACTCTCTACCCGACCGCCTCAGTCAAAAAATGACCTGGGCACAAGTGAAAACCTTGCACGCCCATCCATTATTCACCATTGGGGGACATTCTCATACCCACCCTATTTTGGCTTTTTTAGACGATACGACCTTACAAACCGAAATCACCACCAGTCTTCAAATGCTAAAAAAAGCCAATATCCAAAGCCCCCACTATTCATACCCAGAAGGATTGGCCCATTGCTATGACGAACGCGCTATTACATTACTCAAAAAAAACAATATTGTCTGCTGCCCCACAGCTATCATGGGGAAAAATGACGAACACACCGACTTATTTCATTTAAAACGCGTGATGCTTTAAATCGCTCTGTTCATTCGTGCTATTACACCTTACCCTTTTAGGGTATTTACCCCTAAATTTGGGTAAAAAGCCCCTTGATTTTGGACAAAATTGAAGTTATACTTCCATTTTGTCCAAAAAACAGCTTTTTCCATGTTTACAAGACAGTTAGCCGAAGAACTACAACGTTCTGCAGAACAATATCCTGTGGTGACTCTTATGGGTCCCCGACAATCCGGGAAAACCACCCTGATCCGTCAACTTTTTCCAAACAAAACCTACATTAACCTGGAAGCCCCCAACATACGCCAGATGGTTCAAGCAGATCCGATCGAATTTTTAAACCAACATACTTCTGGGGTTATTTTAGATGAAATTCAACGTGTCCCTGAACTGTTGTCATATATTCAAGTTAAAATAGATGACCTAGAATTCCAAGGAAAACCTTGCAAGGGTTTGTTTATTTTAACAGGAAGTCATCAAACTGAACTACATCAAGCCATCGCGCAATCTCTAGCTGGTCGAACTGCCATTCATCGATTACTTCCGCTTTGTTTCAACGAATTAAATACTGCGGGTATTCACTTAGAACTGGATGAGTATTTATTGAGAGGGTTTTATCCCAGAATTTATAAAGATAACCTGTCTCCCACCCAAATGTATCAAGGATATTTTGAAACGTATGTTGAAAAAGATATTCGACAACTTATCCACATCAAAGAGCTCCAGTTATTCGAAAAATTCATTCGTCTTTGTGCCGGCAGGATCGGCCAAATCTTGGTGTATCAAAATTTATCCAACGAACTGGGCGTATCTGGACAGACCATCAAACAGTGGCTTTCTGTGTTGGAAGCTTCTTTTTTAGTTGTTCAACTAAAACCATACTATGAAAATCTGGGAAAACGATTAATTAAGTCAAATAAATTGTATTTTACTGACGTTGGACTGGCTTGTTATTTACTGGGTATTGAAAATGTCACTCAACTGATCAGAGATCCTCTACGGGGACATTTAATTGAAAATATGGTTATTTTGGACCTAATTAAGTGGCAATTCAATCATGGAAAAGAGCCGAACTTATATTTCTACCGAGATCAACATCATCATGAAGTCGATGTTATCTTTAAAAAAGCGCATGAACTAATCCCTATCGAGATTAAAGCCAGCCAAACCTTTCATCTGGATTTTTTGAAAGGTATCGAATATTTTCGTGCTTTAAATGGTGATCGCGTGCCTACAGGATATCTTGTCTATACCGGGCAAATAGAACAGAAAATCCAAGGAACCAAGTTAATTAACTACAAAAATGCAACTCAGCTGTTTGAATCATGATAGCTGCTCCAAAATACCTTTCACCCGTTCATAAAACGGCCCACTGCCCAAAGTAGGTTGCAAGGCTTTGGCTTCTCGCACCAATTGTTGATGCAGCGCATCATCTGCCCACAAAGTCTCCAATACCCGTGCTATATCTTCTGGACTGTGTGGATTGAAGATCACACCTGCTTTCCCTGCTTGAGCGGGCATGGCATATACATTGGAAACGGCCACAGGACACCCTAACGCAATTGCCTCTGGAATAGGGGTATTGGTGGGGCCACAAAAAGACGCCATCACCATAGCCCGCGCATTTTTATACA
>JAHFQG010000126.1 GCA_023266415.1 Francisellaceae bacterium
CGCTGTATGGTTCAATTTCCACCCTATTTTTTCTTTAAAATAATGCCTAACGTGCGAAAAGGAAAAAGCCAAAGCGGGAAGCACTATTCCTGCCCCAACCCCAATTCCAATCACGGCCAAGGTTGTTAAAGGAGAAGCCAAGGCTAGGGTGATACACAGCCCCAATAAGGTTAACCCAAAACAAACTCCGATGATAAGAAGCGCGCCTTTTATGCTTTTTAATAGGCTCCGCCATAAAGACCGCTTGGGGGGGGATGTGGGGGCTTCTTTAACAGGGGGTGGGATTTTTGACATATAAAGCTCCTACACAGTGAGTACTTCTTTGATAAAGGGGATGGTTAAACGACGTTGTGCGCTGAGAGAAGCGGCATCTAGTTTGGCTAGGGTATGATATAATGCTTGCATGTCGCGCGCGCATCGACGTAATAAAAAGCGCCCAACCTCATCACTTAATACCAGCCCGCGGGCTTTGGCACGAATTTGTAACGCGGCCAATTTTTCATTATCTTCTAAGGCGTGCACCTGATAAGGTGTACCCCAAGACAATCGAGACTTTAAGTCAGGCAGCTTGATATTTAAATACCGAGCCGCTTTATGATCTGCCACCAACAGCGGGATATGAGAGGCTCTTAAGCGATTAAAAAAATGAAAAACCGCCTCTTCCCACACCCCATGGCCAGCTATTGCGTCTATGTTATCCAAGCAAACCAGCGACAGTCTTTCTAATCCTTCCAACGCTGTGGCAGGTAGTATTGCATAATTTTTAAGAGGAAGGTAGCAAGCTGACCTTCCCAATATCACGCTTTCATGACAAGCCGCTTGTAACAAATGGGTACAACCTACCCCTTCTTCTCCCCATAAGTAAAGGTAATGCTCTTCTCCCTCCCCCCGCAATACTCGCTGTATGGCTGCCAACACGGCTGTATTAGGCCCGGCATAAAAACTGCTGAACGTGGCATCGTCGGATAGCTGTACTCCCAAAGGGAGTTGGCCTTGTTTCATTCGTTGATCCATTGGTATTGCTGGGCCCCATCGGGGGTTAAACGATGCCCTAAGGTGATGGCTTGTCTGAGGGCTATTTCGCCGCCCACAGGGGTAATATCCACTTGTATTTGATTGGGATGCACGGCCAATACATGCAGATGGTCGACTGAGGTTAGATTTTCCAAATATCGCAAGCATGCGGCATATTCTTTTACGGTGCCAATATGGGTAATGGTGAGCGTGAGTGGCTTACTCTTAGTGTGATGCTGCATAGCATATCGAACAGCAAGGCGTTGCATGAGGCCTTCCATCCCCTGCTGCAGCAAGCCTTCTAAAGAAGAGGCTTCTGAGCGCCATTTAAGTACTTCTTGATCAACGGCCAAGCGCCATTCTGCCACCCATACCTCTGAATTTTCGTTTAATAACCGACCTAATAATAACGTATCGGCGGCATACCGACGAGACGCTATTTCAATGACAGGCAAATGAAAGTGTTTAATATCGTCGACTGAGACTGTGTTGGCTTCTTCCAAATCTAAGACCGGCAGCGCGATGGGGATAGCCCATTGTTGAGAGAGAGTTTGTAACTTATGGCTAGCACCTTCTTCTTGGGAAAGGATGTATTGTTCAGTGGGGGTATCGATGGCCAGCCAGAGGGCAGTTAAGGGGCGATTGTTGCCCCAAATGGGTTTTTTAGCGCTTTCCAACAATTGATTTATCATGACAGCATTGTATTCTACCCGAAAGCGAGGCAAATCGGAACCTTCGGGGGGAAGGGTGCCATATCGTTCCACAAAAGATCTAATATGTTGACTGGCCTCCTTTATGTTAGACACGCCCATAATGTCCGGTTCACCTGTGATCCGAATCATGAGCTCTTGGAAGCTGGTGGTAAAATAAGGGGCAGTTGGATCAGTTGCCGTTTGCATAGGAACTTCCAAGGTATACAAATGGGATAGTGTGACGGCGCCTGATAGGGTTGGCCACAATATTAAAGCTAGAATTCTAACAAAAAACAACACAGCCCCCTCCGTGATTTTCATCACCAAAGCCGTTACAATGCCCCTATTGTCGCGCAGAAGGAACCTCATGTCTAATATGCTCACTTATAAGGACGCTGGCGTGGATGTTGATGCCGGTAATCGCTTTGTCGAAAACATCAAACCCCTCATCCAACGTACCCGCCGACCTGAAATGATGGGGGATTTGGGTGGCTTTGGGGGGCTCTTTGCCTTACCAAAAGGGTACCAAGAGCCCATTTTGGTGTCTTCCACCGATGGGGTAGGTACCAAACTACGATTGTGCATTGAAACAGGGCAACACGACACTATTGGCATTGATTTGGTAGCCATGTGTGTTAATGACATCATCGTGCAAGGGGCCGAACCGCTTTTCTTCTTAGATTATTTTGCGACTGGGCATTTAAATTTAGAAGTAGCAGAAAGTATTTTACAAGGTATTACCGAAGGCTGTGTACAAGCCAATGCATCACTGATTGGGGGTGAAACGGCGGAAATGCCTGGATTGTATCAAGCCTCTGATTATGATTTGGCGGGTTTCTGTGTGGGCATTGTAGAAAAAACGCACCTGTTAGATGGCACTCAAGCCAGAGAGGGCGATATTTTATTGGGATTACCTTCTAGTGGACCTCATGCCAATGGGTATTCGCTTATTCGAAAAATAATGGCCACGCGCGCGATATCGTTGGATATGCCGTTTGAGGGCAGCTCTTTAAAATCTCATTTATTGGCTCCCACAATGATTTATGTGAAGCCATTATTAGCCTTAGTCAAACAGGGCCTGATGAAAGGGGCAGCACATATTACGGGTGGAGGATTGACAGAAAATTTACCCCGTGTTTTTTCAGATAATTTACAAGCAATAATTAAATTGGATGCATGGCAAAGGCCATCTATTTTTCAATGGTTACAAGAGCAAGGCAATGTGTCTGCCCCTGAAATGTTACGTACGTTTAACAATGGGATTGGCATGGTGGTGATTGTATCCCCTGAGGGGGTGGAAGCGGCCACCGCGCTGCTAAAATCGTTCCAAATTTTCCCTTGGGTGATTGGTCACTTGACACCCAAAATAGGTGAATCTTCGGTGATCTTTAAAGGAACCTTTTAACCATGCGTTTTTGTGTGTTGATATCAGGATATGGCAATAACTTGCAAGCCCTGTTAGATGCAATAGCACAGGGCACGTTGCCAGCCACTATGGTAGGGGTATTAAGTAACCGCCCAGATGCCTATGGGCTGATACGTGCTGAGCGAGCGGGTGTACCAGCCATTTTGTGTGATCACACCACGTTCCCCACCCGCCAAGCTTTTGAAGCAGCGGTACTGCAACATATTCAACCACTCAAGCCTGATTATGTCGTGTTAGCGGGGTTTTTGCGGGTGCTATCGCCCTTTTTCGTAGCGCATTTCCCCCATAAAATACTGAATATTCATCCAGCTCTTTTACCCAAACACCCAGGGCTGCATACGCATGCTGCGGTTTTGCGTGCGCATGAAGTGCGTCATGGATGCAGTATCCATGTAGTGACAGATACGTTAGATGGGGGACCTTTGATAGCTCAAGCGGCACTCACCGTACATCCGAATGATACCGAAGATACTTTATCTCAACGCGTATTAGAGTTAGAGACACAACTATACCCTTGGGTATTAACGCAATTGGCCTTGGGACAACTGACATTGTCGCCTTTGCAATACCAGGGAAAAAATATCCCCCCCTCAGGCTTACTTATAGAGAACTTTGTATG
>JAHFQG010000127.1 GCA_023266415.1 Francisellaceae bacterium
TTTAAAAAAATTGAATACCCTCCCTCAAAACATAGCGTTAAAAGTACTCCATGACTTTCAACAAGAAGGACTTTTTGAGTCATTATCTTTGAATGCGCTCGATATTTTTCAAGCTTTCATAAGAAAGTCGAATGACTATCTTACATCTATTGTACAATTTTTAAGGCAAGACATGGTTTGGTTAAATGGGGAGATAAAAACACTACAAGAAGTGGCTTTATTGTATCCCTATTTTTTTCTTCCCCATGAAGAAGGGGAGGCTACTCGAATTGCATGGGTAAAACACTTACTGATGTCTTTACCGGGGTTAATTCCTGCTACTTTGCCCGAATTGTTAGAAAGTTTACGAACTATTTCCTTTCATAACCACCGCATGATCAATCATCGGTATTCTTTTGCAAAAGTTTTGTTGAGTATTCCAAACCCTACGAATGCTGCAGTGCCACAAATCTTACCTTATCTATCGGACTTATCGATGTTTGATGAATTACTAAATACATTAGATACGATACATCAAAAAAAACTATTTCCGGTATTACTTCCTTATGTTTTTCCCTTTTTACCTGATCCCCTGGTATCAAAATATATTCCTAAAAAAATAGGTTTCTTTTTGTTTTCTTATCTGGCCGAACTGTGCCTAAACAATAACAGTGAGATTAATAACTATTTAAAGAATGCGGTTCAAAGTTACGATACCGTTTTTGAGCTGATTAATCCGCCTTCATCCATTTATGATAAGAAAAAGTTATTAGAAATTCTTTTACCTTTAACACAGCATTTGCCAGCTATTTCTTTTGCAGAATTTTGTGAGTTAGTTGAAGAAAATCAAGGAACCAGTTTACTGAAAATTGTGGGGAGTTTAGCCTCTTTTTTTCCAGAATATCCAGTAACGCCGATACAATTTACGTCTGTTTTTTCAAATCAACCCTTAGCGCCTGAAGCGGAAAAGCAACGTACCGTGACTTACAGAAGTTCATTGGTTTAACGTTTTTCGAGGGGAATAAAGTCTCGTTGTGTTTTTCCGGTATAAAGTTGTCTGGGTCGTCCGATGCTCATGCCTGACTCGGCCACCATTTCAGCCCAGTTAGCAATCCAACCCACTGTGCGAGCCAAGGCAAAAATAACGGTGAACATATTCACAGGTATCCCAATGGCTTGTAAAATAATGCCAGAATAAAAATCGACATTGGGATAAAGTTTTTTTTCAATAAAATAGGCGTCTTTGAGGGCAATTTCTTCTAGCTTGAGGGCGATTTCAAAAAGGGGATCATGAACATCTCCAATAGCTTTCAGAACCTCATGGCAAGTTTGTCGCATAACTGTTGCGCGCGGATCGAAGTTTTTATACACTCGATGACCGAAACCCATCAGCCGAAAAGTATCGTCTTTGTCTTTGGCACGGGCAATATACTTGTCAATATTTTTGGGATTTTCGATGGTTTTGAGCATTTTGAGCACGGCCTCGTTGGCACCCCCATGGGCGGGACCCCAAAGGGCGGCAATGCCAGAGGCGATGCAGGCGAAAGGGTTAGCGCCTGAAGAGCCAGCCAGGCGGACAGTGGAGGTTGAGGCGTTTTGTTCATGGTCAGCATGGAGAATGAAAATACGATCTATCGCTTTGACAATAATGGGGTTAGGCTCTTCCTTTTGAGAAGGCACCGAGAACATCATGTGCAAGAAGTTTTCGGCATAACTTCGATGATTTTTGGGATAGACAAAGGGTTGCCCGATGGAATATTTATAACACATGGCAGCTAGGGTGGGTATTTTGGCAATGAGGCGAAGGGCAGAGACTTCGCGATCGGAGGGATTATTGATATTCAGGGAATCGTGGTAAAACGCAGACAGGGCTCCCACCACCCCGCACATAATGGCCATGGGGTGAGCGTTACGGGGGAAGCCATTAAAAAAGTTGGATAACTGTTCGTGTACCAAGGTATGGTGATTAATTTTATCGATAAAATCTGTTTTTTGAGTTTGGTTAGGTAACTCCCCATGAAGCAATAGATAACAGACTTCCAAAAAGTCGGATTTTTCGGCTAATTGTTCGATGGGGTAGCCGCGATGCAACAAAATGCCTTTATCACCATCAATGAAGGTAATTTCAGAGGTACAAGAGGCCGTTGAACGAAAGCCTGGATCAAAGGTAAAATGATTATGCTGGGTCAATTTGCTGATATCAACGACATCTGGGCCCAAAGTGCCAGATATTATAGGAAGTTCAATAACTTCTTTATCAGATAACGTGAGTGTGGCACTTTTTTGTGACATGGAGGGGCACCTTGTTGTCCTATCTTCTTTTTATTGTAAGAAGAAAAGGACTTTAGTACAATCTCCTCCATTCTGGTTGACTTTGGAAGAGTATGAAACGGCCGCCTGTTTTTTTAAATATGTTACAAATTCGGTTCCCCCTCACGGCCATTGCGTCTATTTTGCACCGTTTATCTGGGTTGGCACTCTTTTTTTTGATACCTGGGCTGCTTTGGGTGTTCAAAAGGACACTCGATTCTGAACAAAGTTTTTTACGCATGCAAGAATGGTTTTCATATGGCTGCATTAAGGTGGTTGTCTGGCTGTTTTTAGTTGGCTTACTTTATCATCTCCTAGCTGGCATACGCCATTTGTATATGGATATGGGCTGGTTTGAATCGAGAAAAGCCGGCACCTTCACAGCCAGTACTGTCATTATCTTGGCGCTCGTGGGTGCCATTGGATTCGGCCTAACACTATGGGGAGTATCACTGTGAGTTCAGGTTTGCGTGATTGGAAAATCCAACGGCTCAGTGCCGTGATGTTGGTCATCTATGTGCTGTTCTTAAGCTATAACATTGTTACCATTCAACCCATGGATTTCATTGCCTGGGATGCGCTGTTTAGCACCTCCCTCATGCAAATTGCCACCATGGTGGCTCTTTTAGCCCTTCTATGGCACACCTGGATAGGCATGTGGACCATCACCACTGACTACCTTAAATGGACGTCGGTGCGCTTAGCCACCCAAGCCATCATCCTGTTTATGTTGATAGCGGAAGGACTCTGGGGATTCAATATTTTGTGGGAGATGGTTTGATGAAGTTACCAGCTCAACGGTCGTTTGATGCCATTATTGTAGGCGCTGGGGGCGCTGGTATGCGTGCTTCGCTCCAATTGGCGAAAGCGGGCCTGTCTATTGCTTTGGTGTCTAAGGTGTTTCCAACCAGATCACATACGGTTTCGGCTCAAGGGGGGATCACCACAGCGCTGGGCAATGCCGAAGCAGATGACTGGCGCTGGCATATGTTTGATACCGTGAAAGGGTCGGATTATTTGGGTGATCAAGACTGTATTGAATATATGTGCAAAACGGGTCCAGAGGTAATTTATGAGCTAGAGCACATGGGCCTCCCCTTCTCCCGCATGGATAATGGTAAAATTTACCAACGTCCGTTTGGGGGGCAATCGAAGAATTTTGGGGGTGAACAGGCCACCCGGACGGCCGCAGCGGCCGATCGCACTGGACATGCGTTGCTCCATACCTTGTACCAAAAGAACTTAGAAGCCAAAACCACTGTTTTAAGTGAATGGTATGCTATTGATTTGGTACGAAATGCCCAGGGGGGGATATCGGGGATCACCGCCATGGCTATTGCCACAGGCGAGCTCTTTTTTTTAAAGGCCAATGCGGTTATTTTGGCGACAGGGGGGGCAGGTCGTATTTTTCATTCCACCACCAATGCCCTGATTAATACGGGTGATGGTAT
>JAHFQG010000034.1 GCA_023266415.1 Francisellaceae bacterium
GAAAGTGCCTTAGCCTTACAAAAAAAATACCCCAAAGGTCCAACTGCCGTGTTGGCGCATGGGGCTAATCCGGGCATGATATCGCATTTTTTAAAGCAAGCGTTGTTGAATTTGCATCATGACATTTATGGCGCCCCTTATGCCATTACTCAATTGTCTGATTGGGCCAAATTAAGTGCAAAGCTGGGCGTAAAAGCCATTCATGTTGCAGAGCGCGATACCCAAGTGGACAATACTCCTAAAAAACGGGGCGTATTTTACAATACCTGGTCGTGTGAAGGGTTTATGGGCGAAGGTATGCAACCTGCTGAGTTGGGTTGGGGCACGCATGAAAAAACGTTTCCAACCGATGGGGCTCATCATACCTTTGGGTGTGATGCGGCCATTTATTTGAATCGACCTGGCGCCACAGTGCAAGTTCGTACTTGGACGCCAGACTTTGGTCCGTTCCAAGGATTTCTAATCACTCATAATGAAGCTATTTCTATCGCTGATTTTTTGACGGTTAAAGAAGGGGATAAGATCATATATCGCCCCACGTGTCATTATGCCTATCATCCCTGTGATAAGGCCACCTTATCGGTTGATGAATGGGTGGGCAATAATTTAGTGATGCCAACAACGCATCGTATTTTACGGGATGAAATCACCTCGGGTATGGATGAACTGGGGGTATTGGTGATGGGGCATGCCAAAGGTGCTTATTGGTATGGTTCACAACTGGCTATTGATGAAGCCCGTCGCTTAGCCCCTCAAAACAGTGCCACCAGCTTGCAAATTGCAGCATCTGTGTTAGGCGGCATACTATGGGCAATTGAAAACCCCATGGCAGGTATTGTAGAAGCGGAACAAATGGACTCTGCCCATGTCTTTTCATCTGTTAGTCAGTATTTTGGAAAAATGACTGGTGTATATACCCAGTGGACTCCCCTTCAAGATCGGGGGAATATTTTTTCGGAGGAAACAGACGCTGATCCATGGCAATTCAAAAATTTTAGGGTTGTTTAGGTAAGGGTGATCGATTTTAGCTTGCAAATGATGGAAAAATTTAGTAGAATAACTTACATTGAATTTAGTTGTTTTGGGGTACCCTATGCCGCTTAGCCACCAAGATAATCTTCTTTTAACATCAGCCACTTCGGGTGATTTAGAAACGCTCAATGCTGCTCTAGCAGGGGGAGCGTCCATCCAGATAAGAAATAGTAGGGGAGGTTACACGGCTTTACATATGGCTACCCTAAATGGCCATATAGCCATAGTTCAGAGATTACTAGAAGTCCAGGCAAATCCTCAGATAAGAAGTTTTTTTGATCGCACAGCCTTGCATGATGCCGTATCCAGCCATTATCTAGACATAGCATCCTTGTTACTCCAAAAGGGAGCTGATATAGATGCTCCTAGTAGCTCTGGGAACACCATTTTGCATTATATTGCTACTCAGGGGGATGCGGAGGGGATCTGCTTTTTAATTCAAAAAGGCGCCCAAGTACAGGTATTGAACCAAAACAACAACAGTCCATTAACGCTTTATTTGAAGTTTATTCGTGACCGAAAAGAATCTGGAAATGCCATCATTTCCCGAGAAGAGTATGCTGTAATGCAAAAAACAGTGCAGTTGTTGTTAGATGGGGGGGCAAATTTAGAAGATGCGCTGCACAAATTAGGTATTCCACAATATCAAGAAGCCTTAAAAGACGGTCATTTATTTGTAGGTATACAAGATTCTTCTGTCAAAAATTTTCTCAACGATTCTCAAAATACCCATTCCCCCCACGTAGAAAAAACCGCCTATCTTTCAACGAATGTATTACGAAAACGGTATGAGGGTTCTTCTCTCTCTGCGGAGGCCATTGCCAAAATTCAGGATGAAATCTTACTGAAAGCGGCTCAATGGGGTGCCCTGTGGAATGAAGGAAATGAGAAACTTCTGGTTGCGAAGACACAAGATTTTTTGTACCATAAAATGGCTTGTTCAGATGACTCATATATTCCTTTTTGGTCATCGGGTTTAACCATGCCCCAAGTCGTGGCATGTATTTGGAAAGCCATTCATGATCCTTTGATTCGATATCAAACTGCCTCTTCGCTGGAGCAAGACATTCAGACATCAGAGGCGATATTTTTCAAGGCAATCAGTACGTCAAATAACTGTATTCAAGGCGGATATTTTCATCCCATTATAGAGGCTTGTGCTAACAGCCGTGTCCCGGGTATTTATTTAATTGGGATTGAATCACAGTCTGAATTTGTGCGCGATAGTATACAGGCACTCTTAGATCCTCTAACCGCCTTTGAATGGGTACCAGAAATTCTAACAGAAGAAGATTTCTGTGGTTTTACAAAAACCCAAGTATTAACTGATGACGCATCATATGCTGCCTTTATGGGGAAGATTGACCACAATCAGCGTATATACGCTCAACATGGTTACAATGCACAACACTTATGCCCTGATGCAGATGAGCGTTTTATAAGTAGTACTTTCCCTATAGATGATTGGGACTGGCTAGCGCCCAAAGAGCTTCAAACCCTGCAAGATCGTCTCCTTTGGCCTCGAGAGCAGTTTAAAACTGCCTTGGAGGAAAAAAAAGCCATCCAGCACACTTTGGCACTCCCTGTTTCCACGGAAGCGGAAGATAGAGGCGCTCTATTTTCTGGATTAGCTTCTCAACTTATGGCGAGCGACTCACCCACTCGAGGACGTGGGTGGGAAGCTCTACGCGAATATTATTCGTTGGCTCGTTTTCATAAAAATAAAAAAACTTTCCAGCAGAGTTTAAATGCTGGTCGTTCTACGTTGTGGTGCTTGCTGGTACAAAAGGAACAAGCAGAGATAGCAGGGTATATATCGGACTTTTTTGACATGAAACAAGACGAACTTTTACAGCTAAACAACTCAGAATCAGCTTTACTGTTTACCCCCCCCGGCAAGAGGCAGCAAGAAGACGATTTTTCGGAACTTATGTTGACGCCCCCCAGACCCAAGAAAAGAGACCGAGATATTCTGCCCTAAGGCGTATCGAGCAGAATCTGCTCTATGATTGATTCGATTTTAACGGAGAAGAAGTGCCTTTATGCAAATAATCCATTAAATTCAACGTTTTGATAAAGGGAATTAAATTTCGAACCTTTATTTTTTCGGGCGTATCGAATTCTTTTTTTAAATTCAATACCAATTGAACACAAGGAACAGAATTCAAATACTGTTTAAAATGATAAAAACTCTTACTAACAGTATCATCGGATATTTTCACCTCTATACACAAAATAGGTTTGTCGTCTAACACAATTAAAAAATCAATTTCTTGGTCATCTTTTGTCCTTAAATAGTGTAATCGGCCGGGGATCCCCTCTGTATCTTCTATAAAATGGATTTCTTTGAGCAACGTACAGGCCACTAAATTTTCTAGTCGATCTCCCATATCCGTGACTCTAGGGACATCAAAAAAGTAGATTTTAGGTTCTTTGAGGATGGAACGAGCAATATTATGGTGATAAGGCGTGACTTTAAAGAGTAGGTAAAAATTTTCAAGCATATCTATCCAAGATTTAATCGTTTTGGGATCTACCTGCAAATCAGTGGACAGATTGCTGTAAGAAATAGGGTGCGCCGCTCTCTTTTTAAGTAAGTTAACTAGTGTTTGAATGGATTTAATGGACCGTACGGCATATAAATCCAGGAGATCTTGCCGGAGGATGACATCTAAGTGAGTTCTTTGCCAACGTCGATAAAAACGAGTATTCCCGGCCAAGAAAGGCTCCGGAAATCCACTATAGTGGATAAGACGATTGAAAGCTTCTTGGGGGTTATCTTGCCAAAAATGGAGAGCTTCTTTAAGATCGATGGGGTGTAACCGAAAATTGAAATAACGGCCGGCTAAGGAATCCCCAACCTTTCCAAAGGCCTCCATATTAGCACTGCCGGTCACCACCAAAGAAGGTTTATTGCCTTCACTGTCAAAAATACCTTTTATCCACTGCTTCCATCGTGGCATTTTATGGAGTTCATCTAGAATGATACCATCGCATTCTCGGGACCATTGTTTTTTTTGGATAGATTCTTGATCTCGGTCTAGGTCGTAGGTAAGGTACTCATAGTGGTCAAACAAACTTTTGGCCAATGTGGTTTTTCCACTTTGACGAGGGCCACTGATAAGGGTAATTTTTTGCAGCCCATCTTCTTGAAGAAACGGACATAAATAACGATCCATAAGCCCTCCTAAAAAGCACACACCCATAGTGACTATTATGGACTAAATTCCAGAATAGTCAAGTCTTTTTGGGAATATATTCCTTTTTAGTCGGACCCCATAACATAGCTTTTTAACTAACTGTTTTCATGGTACAATGAGCCTCTTTTGGCGTCTAAGGGCGCTTTCTATTTATGGCGTATCGAGCAATATTTGCCCTTGATGGGTAAACCGAATAGGAGATTTAGCTTTTTCTTCTTCAAACGTAACCACTTCCCAAGCCTCTTGAGTAGCTAATATTTCACGAATAAGTTTATTATTCACTGCATGACCCGATTTATGGCCTTTAAAAGCCCCTATCATGCTGTGTCCCAGCAGATATAGGTCGCCCACGGCATCCAGAATTTTATGACGCACGAATTCGTCGTCGTATCGTAATCCATCTTCATTCAAAACCCGATATTCATCCAACGCAATGGCGTTGTCTAAACTACACCCTTGTGCCAAATTATTGGCCCGCAACCACTCGAAATCTTTTAAAAATCCGAAGGTGCGCGCTCGACTCACTTCTTTCACATACGATGTGGTAGAAAAATCTAGAACGGAATATTGCTCGGTCGCCCGAATAACTGGATGGTCAAACTCGATTTGAAAGGCTACTTTAAATCCGTCGTAGGGTTCTACCCGCGCCCATTTGTCTTCATGATGAATTTCAATAGCTTGTTTAATCCGAATAAACTTTTTAGGGGCTTTTTGAAGCTGAATACCCGCCGATTGTAATAAAAATACAAACGGACCAGAGCTACCATCCATGATAGGCACTTCGGCCGCACTTAAATCAATGTATAGGTTGTCGATACCCAAACCGGCCAGCGCTGACAATAAATGCTCGACGGTACCAATACGCACATTATCACGCATCAGTGTGGTACAAAATCGGGTATCCCCCACGAACTCTGCCCTAGCCGGAATTTCCACGACAGGATTACAATCGATGCGTCTGAAAACGATCCCGGTATCGATGGGCGCTGGCTGGAGGGTCATTAGAACCTTTTCACCTGTATGCACACCCACGCCTGTGGCACGGATGATATTTTTAAGTGTGCGTTGTTGAATCATAATATAATTTAGCTACCTAACGTGCGTCCAGCTACTCAAACAATAGTTTAAAATATACCATTTAGCCAAGAACATTGCCAGAATTAGTCCGACTGACGCCGTAAAAAGGCTGGTATATCAAGGTAGTTGACATCGGCCGCGACAGTTTCTTTAACAGATACTTTAAAAGGTGCACGCGCACGAGAATGCCCTGGAGCAGCTTCCCGGCCCATTAAGCCCATATTGCGGCCTTCTAAGCCTGTGGCGACCAAAGTTACCCGCAATTCATCTCCAATCGTTGGATCAATGACGGTTCCAACAATGACGGTGGCATCGTCTGAGGTAAAGGCTTTAATAGCATCGCCCACTTCTTCAAATTCAGAGATAGACATGTCCGGCCCAGCGGTGACATTGACCAGTACCCCTTTGGCCCCAGCTAAGTCAATATCATCTAAGAGAGGGCTAGATATGGCTCTTTCAGCCGCTTCACGGGCTCTGTTTTCACCTGATGCGGTACCACTGCCCATCATGGCAAGACCCATTTCAGACATCACGGTTCTGACATCTGCAAAGTCCACATTAATCAGTCCTGGGCGCGTAATAAGCTCGGCAATCCCTTGAACAGCCCCTAGTAAGACATTGTTGGCTGCTTTGAATGCATCTAATAGTGTAATATTTTTACCCAGAACACTCAGTAATTTTTCATTGGGGATGGTGATTAAGGAGTCGACATGTTGTGCCAAAGCGGCGATGCCATCATCGGCCACATGAGATCGTTTCCGACCTTCGAAGGGGAAGGGACGGGTGACGATAGCCACCGTTAAAGCTCCTAACTCTTTGGCTACTTCAGCGACCACAGGCGCACCCCCTGTCCCTGTGCCCCCCCCCATACCCGCGGTAATAAACACCATATCTGCGCCAGCCAGGAGCTCTCGAATTTGTTCGACATCTTCTAAAGCGGCTTGGCGTCCGACATCGGGGTTTGCGCCAGCACCCAAGCCTTTGGTGACTGCGCTGCCCAATTGCAAGACCGTTTTAGCTTTTTTATCTTTCAGAGCTTGGGCATCGGTGTTTAGATAAATAAATTCAACGCCATCAATCTTGGCAGCGTCCATATGTTCAAGGGCATTACAACCACCCCCCCCTACGCCAACCACTTTAATGATGGCATTTTGGGGGACATTATCGATGAATTCCATGGGGCTGCTCCTTTATCAAGAAATTAGAGTGAAAGACGACCGTGAAACCAGCCTTTCATGCGGTTCCACATACCGGGGATCCCCCGCCCCAACACAGAAGACAGCGCCTCACTTTGGCGTTGTTTTCCGTACAGAAGCAATCCAACACCGGTGGAATAAACTGGGTTATTGACTGTGCCTAAAGGGTCGACCACTTGTGTGGGGACGCCCAAACGAACGGGTACTTGGAAAATCTTTTCGGCCAATTCGACTACCCCAGGGATACTGGTACTGCCTCCTGTGAGGACGATACCGGCACTGAGGGGATGTGGAAACTGGAACTGTTTTAGGTTGGCTTGGACCAAAGAAAACAGTTCATCGTAGCGAGGTTCGATAACTTTGGCTAAATTAAACGCTGAAATTTCTTTAACCGAGCGATGGGCATTGGACGTAATATCCATTTTGGGGGCATTTTCGGCTAAGTGTGCGAGGGCATAACCATATTGTATTTTGATGGCTTCAGCTTGCACAGTGGGGAGGTGAAAGGCCACAGCGATGTCGTTAGTGACTTGGTCGCCTGCGATAGGAATAACAGCGGTATGCTGTATTGCACCATGATAGAACACAGCAATATCGGTGGTACCACCTCCGATGTCAACAAGGCATACGCCTAACTCTTTTTCATCATCGGTCAGGACCGCGTAGCTGGAGGCAAGTTGTTCCAAAATAATATCATCGACTTCTATATTGGCAGCCCGAATGCATTTGACGATATTTTGGGCAGCACTGACGGCGCCTGTCACGATATGAACATCCGCTTCTAGGCGAACGCCACTCATACCGATGGGATCTTTGATGCCGGGTTGATTATCAACGCTAAAATGCTGGGGCAGCACGTGGATGAGTTTTTGTTCGGTGGACATAGGGACGGCTTTAGCGGCGTCGATGACGCGATCGATGTCTGCTTGGGTGACTTCTTTATCACGGATGGCCACAATTCCGTGGGAATTTTGGCTTTGAATGTGGTTTCCGGCGATACCAGTGTAGACGGAGTGGATACGGCACCCGGCGGCTTTTTCGGCTTTTGAAACGGCTTGTTGAATGGAGTGGATGGTGGCTTCGATGTTCACGACCACCCCTCGTTTAAGGCCTTGGGAGGGGTGATGACCGACGCCGATAATGGCTATTTGGCCATCGGAGCCCATTTCGGCCACGATGGCAACGACTTTGGAGGTACCGATGTCGAGCCCTACCAGGAGATTTTTATCGGCTTTTGGGGACATGCGAAAATCCTCACCCTAAAAAGAGAACTCATACTTATACTATAGCTGAGTTCAAAGTACTCAGAGTCGTCTATTATCACACATACGTTAGAACACTCACAAGGGCTGGTTATTGTTCTGTTCTGGAGTTTGTTCGCCAACCAACTGCGAACCCGCTGGTGTATCTTAAATCCACAGTGGCTATTTCACGTTTTTGGTTTTCCAAGGTGGGCATTGCGTCTAAAAACCGCTGTAAGCGGGCTTGAATATCGGTTTTACCCAAGGTAACTTCCACAGAGTTATTCAACTGTAAACGCCAAGAGCCCCAAGGCGCCAAAGACAATTGCAGGATAAAATAGGGCTCTAGGAGGCGATTGAGGGCTTGGTAGGTAGCAAACACAAGGGCACGTTGCTCGTCAGGTCCTTCTAGGAGGGGCAAAGCGTTATCGAGCGCGGTGAGGGGGGTTGGGATGAAAGATCCGGTACTGCTCATGACCCCCGTTTGATTCCAACGTACTTGGGGGCGGTATTCTTCGAGGTAAATTTGGATCCGAGAGGGCCAAATGCGTCGAATGGTGACAGTCTCAAGCCAAGGGGAATGTTTGAGGGCATCGTGTAAGTCATGCCCATTCAATCCAAAGAACCCATCGTTCAAGTAAGGGATAACAGTGTCCATGAGTTCAGTTTGGGTCAGATGTGGGTGGGCCCCAAACACTTGAACGGAGGAAATGGGGTATCGAGCGGGGATCCAACGCCACACGCCCACTGAGAGAGCGATGATGAGTAAACACAGAATAACCTTCTGGATGGATTTTTTCATCCTTATAAAGATTCCGTTTTGAGTCCTAGGGCGCTTTTTTGAGCTTCAGTTTGATACAACGTGGCGGATAAAATGGCGGTAACGAAGGTGGCAAAATCATATCCAGCGGCTTTGGCGCCTTTTGGGATAAAACTGGTGGGGGTTAACCCGGGGGCAGTATTGAGTTCGAGCAGCCACACTTGGTCTTTTTTATCGACCAGAAGATCGATGCGGCCCCACCCTGTACAGCCTAAGGCTTGGTAGGCTTTCCAAGCGATTTCGGCACATTTTTGTTCAAGGGCTTCGTTGGTTGTCCCTGGGGAAAAGTATTGATTGGTGGTGGCTTGGTATTTGGCTTTGTAGTTATTGAAAGGCTCTTGGGTAACGAGGCGAACGCTGGGGAGAACGCGTGAGCCCACAATACCGACCATATAATCTTCCCCCACGATATAAGGTTCGATGAGAGCTTGGCCATAAGTTTCGAGAGTAGCTTCGCAGGAAATTTGAAACTCGACCTCGTTTTTCAAGTTTACCTGTACGCCAACGCTAGAGCCTTGGTTGACGGGTTTTATAACCAGTGGATAATTTAATTGAGCGGCAATGCGTTTTGCTTCAGGCCAAGTGTTGGCGACGCCAAAAGGGATAGTAGGAAGCCCCAAGGCTTGCCAAATCCATTTGCTGCGGGGTTTGTCCATAGCCAATGCAGAGGCGAGGACATTGGCCCCTGTACAGGGGATATTGAGGAGGTTTAGGAGGGCGGCGATGGTACCATCTTCGCCGATGGCGCCATGGAGAATATTAAATGCCCGGTCGTATTTTCCGGTGATGAGTTTTTCGATGGGTTGAAACTGGGTATCCACTAATTCGGCGTGGATGCCTTTTTGTTGGAGGGCTTGGTAGACAGCCTGACCGGACATGAGGGAGACTTCCCGTTCAGAGCCTGTCCCGCCATATAAGACAGCTACCTTACCAAATTTTTGAGGAGGAATAGAATTTACCGTCACTAAATAATCAGGTTCGAGCGAATGGAGGGCGGCAAAGTAGTCTGTGTAGGTCATAACAAACGTCCCAATATCCTAACTTCCAATTCTAATAGAATACCAAATTTTTCTTGAACTTGGTATTGAACCTGTTTTATCAGCCGCTCAATATCGGCAGCAGACGCTTGCCTCGTATTCAGGATAAAATTGGCGTGTTTGGAAGAGATTTGAGCTCCCCCTACCGTGTGTCCTTTCAAGCCAGCGGCCTCAATTAGTTGGGCAGCATAGGCCCCAGGAGGGTTTTTAAACACAGAGCCCCCATTGCGAGTACCAATGGGTTGAGATTGTTTTCGCTTCAAGAGCAGCTGTCCAATGTTTTCTTCCCCTTGTGGAAAAGAATGCAGCAGCGCACTGACAAACGCCAGATAGGGAGGCCCTTCAATATGTCGATACGTGGCGGTAAAAGCACTGGCGGGGTATGTTTTTAAATCACCCATTTCTGTTAAAACAGTGACTTCGTGCACCAACGGCCAGGTTTCTCCCCCAAAGGCCCCTGCGTTCATGGCCAAGGCACCGCCAAAAGTCCCTGGAATACCGGCTAAGAAGGCAGCTCCTTTCAATCCTGCTTTAGCGCACACTTTAGCCACTTTAGCCGAAGGGGTTCCAGCCTCTACGTACACATGCTGAGCTCCTTCTGGATAGCATGCCGCCAACCCAGGGTGCAGCACAATAACCACCCCCGCTAAGCCCCCGTCTCGAATAAGCACATTGCTGCCCAAACCCATCAACGTTTTAGGCAGCATAGGGTTTTCTTTAACAAACATTTGAAGTTCTTCCAGGCTGTTGGGTTGAAAAAACCCATCGGCTGGACCTCCCACATGCCAGGTGGTCAATGGCGCTA
>JAHFQG010000035.1 GCA_023266415.1 Francisellaceae bacterium
CGAACATGTCTCTTTGGTGGAGATACTGTTAGAGGGGGGAGCCAATGCATCTTATGTTAATCTGAAAAGCAAAACGCCGCTTCAAAAAATGATAGAGAATGGTAATTTAACGGATAAAGAAGGTTATCGCCAAACCATTGGGAGGTTATTAACCCACTCTCCTGTGCCCTTAACATTTCAAGTATTACACCACAGTACCCCCTGTCATAGCCCGGTTCACACCTGTGGTCTTGGGGACACTCAAGGGCAAGCCCCGCAAACTCCGAACGGCCAAATACGCGAACAGCTCCGCTTCTAAGCTGGCGCTGTTCCAACCCACTGCTTCAGCGGTTTTTATTTGCACGGTATTCCCCAACCGTTTTTTCAAACGGTATTGAAATTGGGTCAAGATAATGGGGTTATGCCATCCACCACCGGTTAAAATCCAGGTTAGGGGGTAAGGTTTTTCTAACCAGTCTATACTATGAACAATGCTATCGGCTGTCAAAGCTTCCAGTGTGGCAGCCGCATCGGCGAGCGATAACTCTTTTAATCCATCCACCAAAAAAAAATCGCCCACATCCAATGATTTCGGAGGAGATTTTTGGAAGAAAGGATGCTCATAAAACGTATTTAACCATGTTTCCCACACCTGCCCTTGTTGGCCATAACGGCCATTGAGATCGCAAGTTTCTAAGCCTTGTGTTCGTTCACGTACCAGCGCATCGATGAGGGTATTCCCGGGGCCTGTGTCAAACCCAGACACATCGTCTAAGGTAGATCCTGTGATGACGGTGATATTGGCAATACCGCCACAATTGACCACAGCCAAGGGAAGTGGTTGGTGAGTTTGGAGGGCCAAGGCTTGATGATATAGGGGGGCAAAGGGGGCGCCCTGTCCGCCTGCTTCAATATCTTGGCGACGAAAGTCAGATACCACACGGCAGTGAAAATGCTGAGCCAATTGAGCCGCATTTCCGATCACAATGGATTTGTTTAAAAGGGGGGCATGAAACAAAGTTTGGCCTGGGTAGCCTATGACGTCTATTGTGGAAGTTTGAATTTTGGCTAATAGCGTTTCAACGGCTTGTTGGTGATAGTCGGTAGATTTTTGAATGAGTGTTTTAAAAGGGGTGATATCGCCCTGGCTTGCTCGAACCGTTTTTTCAGCGGCTTTGAGTGCGAGGGTAAATTCGGCGGGATAGGGAATGAAATGATGGCCCAATCGCTCTAAAACTTGTTGTCCGTCGGTTTTAAGCAGGGCAGCATCTACTCCATCCATGGAGGTACCGCTCATAAGGCCCAGACTGAGTAAAGTCATTGCTCTAAATCTCTTTTAAATCGGGTAAAATGAGGCGTTTAAATTCAGGGCTACAGGCACCCCTGTAAATCATGTCTACTTTATAAGGTAAATCAGATTCTTCAAAATCTTCTTCTAGTATATCAAATTTTCACCCCCTTGCATCCACCTTTAGGCTAAGCTAGACTGCTTGATTTAAGTATACCTGGGATGTTGGATGCGGCTTTTTTTCATTGTACTGTTGTTGCAAATCCTAGCTGGTTCAGAAGTGGATTTGTTTGTTCCCAGTTTACCAGAAATGCAGGCTCATTTTGGGTTAACCCCTTTTTTGGTGGAATTGACCTTAGGGGTGAATTTGGTTGCGTATTGTATCAGTTGTTTGGTGGTGGGGAACTTGGGCGATCGATATGGTTCTCGGCCTGTTATCTTATATAGCTTACTTATTTTTGTGATAGGCAGCGTTTTCTGTACTGTTGCACCTACTTTTAGTATTTTGTTGTTAGGTCGTGCACTGCAAGGGGTAGGCATTGCAGGACCAGCGGCGCTTTCCTACGTTATTTTGGCTGAAAAATATTCAGCCAGTCGACAACAACAATTATTGGGCATTGTGCATGGCATTATCACGCTCTCTATGGCATTTGCCCCTGTGGTGGGAAGCTACATTAGCCTATTTTTTCATTGGCGAGGAAATTTTGCCACACTGTTACTGTTTGGGGGGGTATGTTTTTTAGCCAGTGCGCTATTTTTACCCAAAAGCGAGCCTAATCCGGAGATTCATTGGTCTTTAAAAGGGTATATTCCTTTGTTGAAATCTACATCAGCGCTTTTGTATACTGGATGTATCATAGCCCTCATATCCAGTTATTGGATGTTCATTGGTATGGCGCCCATTTTGTACATGGACGATTTTGGGGTAAGTTTGGCACACTTTGGGTTTTATCAAGGAGCTTTAGCGGGTACATTTTGCCTCATGAGTTTTTTAAGTGGTCCACTATTGCGACGCTTTGGGCAAAAACGATGCTTTTACAGCAGTGTATTTTTGTTGGGGGTATTTTGGTTAGCTGTTGCTGCATGTGTTATAGAGAAAGTCACATCGCCTCTTTTGATTACTGCCACCATGGCTTTGGCTTCAATTGGTAATGTATTACCCATTAATATTTTATATCCATTAGCGTTAGAGGCGGTTCCACGAGCGAAGGGGAGAATGTCAGCCTTTATGTTAGCTGGACGGCTATTATTAGCGGCTGGGGCGCTGCAAATTGTGAGTTATACATATAACGGTTCTTTTCTTTCATTGGGAGTAGCTACCTGTATATTGTATGTATTTGCTTTATGGTGTGGGATCCAGTTGTTTAAACGTCATTCACCTATTTAATAGATGACCCCTGTCTATTCGGGTTACTAAAACAACCAAATAAGATTTACTGCTGGCTACTCTTATTTTACGCCAAGTCAAATAGATAACTCAGTTGCTCTTCATTTGTGAAACGGCGATGTATATGATAATTTTTTTATCATCCAAGTGGTAGATTTTGCTTGAAATTGCTCAAATATTTTAAACCCAGCCTTTTTAAAGGCTTTAATTGCCGTTAGATTGTCTTTTTCTGGATCAATCAAACACCAATCAAAATGCGATATTAATATCTGCCTTGCAAATTCATTTAAAATTCTTGTTCCCCATCCTTTGTGTAGGAATGGTGACTCTCCAATAAATAAATCTATGCCGCATACAGGGCCAGAAATGGCGCTTAAATCTAAGCCATTCTCACGAGCGAAATTATGGGCATTATAAGCCTGAATGTAACCTATCATTTTTTTGTTAACACAGATGATATAAGAATATATTTTGTTGTCTGGATTTTTTGAAAGAGCAATACCATGAATATGTTTGTCAAATTTCTCTTTCACCAAATCCATTGAATACATCACATCCTGATCCCACCATTTTTTGACGTGCGGCGCTTCCAGCCACTTCAGTAACAGTGGAAAATGTGATTCAGCTAAGGGAGTGAAAGTGATTTTCATGGTAGATTAATCTCTTTAATGCATCGCCATTTCACAAATGAAGCGAAATTAAGTTATTTATGTTTCTTAATATAAGACAGGAGTAGCCAGCAGTAAATTCTAAGAGTAACTTTTCCAGAATTCAGCAAAACTTAACAGGTTCAAATAGAATCATCTTTCGATCGTTGAAATACTTCTTCAATAGAGTTAGCCGACAAAGTTCTTAAAATCCATGTATCTAACATATCTGAGGATGCCCTTTTCAAGCGAGGTTGATAACCAGCTGGAATATAGGAAAATTTGTTGGTTAGGAGGCTAACCAGTATGCTTTCTTTTCCCAGTAGCATCCCCCGTTCTATCCCCCGTTCTACTCCCCGTTCCATGCCGATTTGGAGCCCATCTGCCTGACCAGCGAGATAATCTTCTGCCTTGTTTCGTTCATAATCATAACGTTCTTGCATCGATTTGAATTGCATTCCAAATTCCTCCTCCAATCGCTGAACCTCTTGACAATATTCTAACTCATATTTTCCTGTGATGCCAAACAAGGCATGCAGAAAAGCGTGTATATCCGTGATTTTTTTCCTATCCCACCCAGCTTTCAACATATCTCGAGTTAATTGTATTAAACTCGGTACACCAGACCCCTTTCCTTTCTTCTCAATCATCGATAATTGACCCAAGACAACCAGGGCAAAAGGATTCAGATGCGTTTGTAAGGCCTCTTTTTGATTCTGAAAATCTAAAATTTTAACCACATGATAGGTGTGACTGGTCACTAAATGCCAGGCCTTTCTTTCATATTTGTTTGGCCTCCAACTAGGGTCCGGGTCGGCTAGAATCGCCATACTCACCACTTCTTTTTGATAACGGTCCAAAATCCTATAATGATAAACGTACATCCTATCTTGAAAATGAACGTCTTTTGTATGCTGTACCTCAATGTGCAGTAAAATCCACTGCGCTTGTCCATTGTTTAAAAATACTTGGAATAGTTTGTCAACATACTTGCTGCTTGTGGTAGGGCCATTTCCCAATGATAACAGCTCTTTATCTAATGCAATCTCTTTTTTTGTCCAATCAATATCTTTGTATACTTCTGGCCAAAAAAATTCTATAAAATCAGAAAAATATAAGGTAATAACTTCTTTCCAAGCCATGTCTCTGTAGGAACGTGTCACAAAAATCCCCTTTCTTTATTATTGGCGTTATTGAAATGAGGGCAACAGAATTGTATAGTAAGAGGGTTGTTTTAGCAACAAAAATAGAAGGGGCCATTTAATATTGAAGTGCAATTTTTTTGAAGCCACTTAATCCAAAAAATACCCTCTCAGGTGTTCTATGAACACTCTCTTCTTAAGTTTTGGTGCACTCTGCTGTTTATTCAAATAAATTGATAAAAGAAGGCATAGGGTTCTTTCATTGGGAAAAAGGGAGGACTGGATACCAGCTTTCGCTGGTATGACAAAGCTCCTGTCACCCCAGCGCACTTTTCTGTCACCCCAGCGTATTTTCTTGTCACCCCAGCGGAGGGGGTAGGGTCCAGAAGACCGATATTCGGACTGGATGCCAGCCTGCGCTGGCATGACAACGACGAGACTGGATGCCAGCCTGCCCCCAGCCTACGCTGGGGCTAAAGGCTCACGGCATGACAACGACGAGACTAGACCCCAGTTCTTTAGGTGGAGCGAGCAGTAAACACTTTGGTATAAGATATAACTCTATCAACCATCATGGCAAATGCTCCGTTGGCCAGTACATTCATGCCAGTCATAATGGAGTCGAACAATAAATAAATAGAAAACATGAGAGAAGTCATTTCGGGGGTGAACCCTAGGTATACAGCTAACACAGGCAATATAACCACCACGCCACCGCCTGGAACCCCAGCCGCAGAAAATTTGGCTATCATAAAATAAAAGGCGAACACAGCATAAGCCACTAAGGTAGGTTCGGGCATACCAAAGCTTTTTAAGATGGCGTAAGCAAAAATAGGGATGCCCAAACAATCACCCAACAGATGAGCATTCACAGTGGCAGGTATGACAGAGCGGGCAATATGGGGGTCGGAGACATTTTTTTCAGAAGCCATAATGGTAAATGGCATGGCAGCAGCGCTGGACATGGCGCTGAATCCGGTGATGACAGCAGGCAGCATGTTGCGAAGACTACGAACCATTTTTTGCAAGCGAAAACGACAAGCAATAAGATACATACCACTGACATACACCAATTGAAAGCAAATCACCACCCCCACTATTTTAGAATAATCGTGAAACAAAATGCCTAAGGTCCCTTCATGCTGAAGGCGTAGAACTAAGCCGCCTACAAAAAAGGGAATAAACCAAGTAAAGGCACGTAAAATTTGTTTGGTGATCCGTTCTAATTGACGAGAACATTTTTCTGCCCATTGAGGCACTGCCACAACACCTAAGATACCTAAGACAATCCCTGCTATCATAGCGTATCGGTTGCTGAAATATTGGGGAAACACTTGATACCAAGCAGGTAAAGTCAACGCATGGGTGTTTTCAGGGGCCATGAGCGATAACGGAAACCCATATACCACTTCGCCTACATAATGACTGACAAAAACGGCAGTATAATTAGACAGGCACATACCCACCACAATGATAAGGATAATACGAGTGGCATCTTTGGCCAAAGACACGGCCACATTGAATAGTAAGCCAAAAATCACCATAGGCAGGAGTAGCATCATGGCAGACAGCAAGGTCATGCCAATGCCATAAAGAGTTTGTTTGGCCCATACAGATAATAGGTGCCCAAAAAGCACAATGACCAAAATCTCCAAAAAGAGGATAAAAGGCATTTTTTTGAGCATATTCACTCTTTCTCAGGAAAGCCAGTGAGTATCCCATGAAAGGGAAGAGAGGTCAATGTGAAATAAATATGTAATTTAAATAACTAAATTTAGTTCTCATCTTTTCTTTGTTTCTGCTTTCGTTTCTCTATCTCTTCTAACCCATCCTCTGGCTCTTCTAACGCATATTGTGATCTTTTAATGGTATGCTCTTTATAGTTTGACAGATCATCTGATTTGTCCTCCGATAAGTGCTGAAATTTTTCTAACCGCGTTCGTAAGATCTTCTCCAGATCTTCATTGATTTGAGAAGATTCATGTAGTAAGTCAGGGCCTGCCGCCTGTGACGCCTGAAACAACTTGTCCGACGAATTTTCAGGGCTATTTATTTTTTTTTTTTTTCTGCTTGCAGCACATCATACGATTTTTTGAACTTTATCAAGTTTTCTGGCAAAAAAGCATTGTAAACAGCTGGAAAGTTATCTCTTGAAAAAGAGAACCCGTTTTTTGCTTCATGGAGTATTATTTTTTCAGACAAGTTGGACAGATGAATAAACTCTTGTAATAACGTTTGTTTTTTAGACGTATTAAGGAAATCGAAGGTGATTTCATATTGGTTTTGTCCTTTTCTATTCAGAGAGCATTTTGCTCTGGCAAGAACATGTAATAAATACCCAGCCATTATGTTTCCCCGTCTGTTTTAATCTCTGTTTCAGACAACAACAATTGCACGTTATTTAGCAAGTCAACTTCTTCCGGATACAATTGAATTTCTTTTTCAAAAGCAGCGAGTAGTTTTGCTCTCAACTGTTCATATTCTGTTTTTTTATTCAGAATTTTTTTTGCCAACGCATCCCCCACTTTATCGTGTCTGGCTTTGAGCGTTTCGATGGCTAAGTTGAAAGGGTATAAATCTTCCCCTTTCTCCAATAAAGCTGCCGTTTCCTTGATGTCGTCCCAAAAGTCATCTTCGGACATATCAGTTTCTTGTAACCAAGGGGGCAATTGTCCATTAACAGTGGTATACAACAAAATAACCCCTGAAAGCCGTTCAGAGAGACGTACAGAAGCGCCTTCAGGTGTCTTATGGGGCTGTCCTAAGGCATAATCCACAAATTCAGCGGCAGGCTCTCTCCCATCCGTTATGCCAAAACCTTCATACACCTCCAACTGAAGCCAATCGAGAATACGTTTTTCATCTTCGTCAATCACAAAATGGGTTTCTTTGACTTGATGAACCAATCCTTCTACAAATTGTTTTCCCCACTGCCATAAGCTACGTTTGGTAGGTGCATCTAAGAATTTTTCCTGCGATGTGCCAGAATTGGTTCGAGATACGCTGATTTGGGTGGTAGATGTGGCCTGAAGGGTAGGGAATGGATTCGTTGGTTCGTATAAGTCATCTGACATACTATGTTCCTGGCATTAAGACGATACCTCGTTTTCTTTCAGTATAGTTGATACTGTTTTTCTTCGCCCTATGCCTTCGTAATAAAGGCCATGAGCTTGCACGGTGGGGGGATCATACAAATTGCGGCCATCGAAGAGAGTTTTATCGGTGAGCTGGGCGGCAATGAGGGCAAAATCGGGCTGTTTAAAAATAGCCCATTCGGTTAACAGTACCAACACATGAGCTCCTTTTAAGGCGGCTTCTGGGCTGTTGGCCAAATGAAGCTGGGGGATGAGTCTCTGGGCATTGGGGCCAGCTTCTGGGTCAAAAGCTTGTACAGTGGCACCGTGTGTTAAACAAGCTTTGATAAATGGGAGACTGGGGGCTTCTCGCATATCATCGGTATTGGGTTTAAAGGCAAGGCCCCAGATGGCGATGATTTTTTGAGATAGGTCGCCTTTGTAGTATCGATATAGTTTATTAAATAACACATTTTTTTGAGATTCGTTCACCGCATGGACGACTTCTACCAAACGGCAGGAAGTCCCTGCTTGCTGGGCGATGTGTATGAGAGCTGTCACGTCTTTGGGAAAGCAGGAACCGCCGTAACCTGGGCCGGGTTTGATAAAATGGGGGCCAATACGGGGATCTAGGGCCAATCCTTCGCGAACACTTTCAATGTCTGCATTCACGGCTTCTGCGAGCAAAGCCATTTCGTTGATAAAACTTATTTTAGTGGCTAACAAAGCATTGGCGGCATATTTGGTCAGTTCCGCAGAGCGGCGAGACATATACACCATAGGTCCAAAATCAGCATACAGTTGTGTCATAAAGTGACGTGCGTACTCTGTTTCAGCGCCAATGACAATGCGATCGGGGTAAAAGAAGTCGTTCAAGGCAGAGCCTTCTCGTAAAAATTCGGGATTTGACACAACGTCCACCATCACATTGATGCGACGCAATGCGAGTTGTTGTTGAAGAATATGGGCCACTTTATCGCCTGTGCCCACGGGAACGGTGGATTTATCCACCACCAAAGCATTGTGTTCCATATGCCTGCCAATGGTTTCGGCCACTTGCAACACATACTGTAAATCGGCCGAACCTTCTTTATCAGAAGGAGTTCCGACGGCAATAAAATACAGGGTACTGTGTTGAATGGCATGTACTGCATTGGTAGTATAGTGAAGACGGCCCACGGAGATTTGGCGGCGCAGTAAATCAGCTAAGCCGGGTTCGTAGAGGGGGATCTGGCCTTGTTGTAATTGGGCAACCCGGTTAGCATCCACATCCACGCAGATCACCGAGTGCCCTTTTTCGGCAAAACCAGCCGCGGCCACTAATCCTACATAGCCCGATCCAAATACGGTGATATTCATGGTAAATTCCTTCGAATAACTTTATTAATGAGCCATAAAATGGGCCAGGGTGCTAGGTGGTGTCTACATTTGATGGCATGATATTCATCTAACACATCGGAGAGCTTATTTTTACCTAGGCCTCCTGCCCGCCAGGTGGCGACCAGTGTATTTTTAAGAATGACGGTGGGTTTATGGTGGAAGCTTCGTAAAATAAGTTCATAGTCCATCGCGTATTTAAGAGTTGTATCAAATAAGCCATAGCAATCAAAGTACGCACGGTGCATGAGGAGCCCTTGGTGGGGTAAATTGAGGCACTTAAGCAGTCCCCATCGGTTATAGTGTTTAGGGTGTTTTTGAGGGGCGATAGACAGGGGCTGATTGGTTTGTTCATCGGTACGGATAACACGGCCGCACACCAGAAGGGTATTAGGTGGAACGGCTTCTAGCAGTGTGGTAAACGTGTTGGGGTGATACAATGCATCGGAAGCGCCTAAGAAATAAAGGTAGTCGCCAGTGGCTTGTTGAAGGCCCTGATTAAAAGCATCGCTGATCCCCCCATCTTTTTTGCTATTCCAATAACTTAAGTTAGCCGAATTCTTTTCTATAATGGCAACAGAACCGTCGGTTGAACCCCCATCTATGATAATGTGTTCCAGATTCGGATAGGTTTGTGTGGCCACACTGTTCAAACAAGCTTGGAGGGTAGGATGCGAATTCAAGACGGGTGTAATCACTGATATTTTTGGAAATTTAACAAACTGGGTCGGCATTTTTTTGAAACGAAGTGAATAAAGAGATACAATAACTTTTTTGATAAGCAATGGAAAGGCATGATACATGCCTCTGTCAAGCTGGCCCCCCTACAATGCTGGAGCAATAAAGCATATTATGAATAAAAAAGCACTCATTACGGGTATTACGGGTCAAGACGGGGCTTATCTGGCAGAATTTTTGCTTCAAAAGGGCTATGAGGTGCATGGCATTAAGCGGCGGTGCTCTTTGATTAACACGGCGCGGATAGATCACCTTTATCAAGAGCCCCACCTCGACCACCGCGATTTAGTATTGCACCATGGTGACATGACGGATGCTACCAGTCTCATTCGTATTTTACAGCAAGTACAGCCTACTGAAATTTACAATTTAGCGGCACAAAGCCACGTGGCGGTCTCTTTTGAAGAGCCAGAATACACGGCCAATTCAGATGCGTTGGGGCCTTTACGGTTATTAGAGGCCATACGTATTTTGGGGCTTGAGAAAACCAGTCGGTTTTATCAGGCGTCTACATCGGAGTTGTATGGCTTAGTGCAAGAAACGCCTCAAAAAGAGACCACCCCTTTTTACCCTCGGTCACCTTATGCGGTGGCTAAGTTATATGCGTATTGGATCACCGTAAACTACCGAGAAGCTTATGGGTTATATGCGTGCAATGGCATTTTATTTAACCATGAGTCGCCCATTCGAGGGGAGACCTTTGTGACACGTAAAATCACGCGGGGGTTAGCGGCCATTCAGTGTGGGTTACTTGACTGCCTTTATTTGGGCAACT
>JAHFQG010000128.1 GCA_023266415.1 Francisellaceae bacterium
TAATATTTGTTAGTTTTCTCACTAGAATTTTCGGGGGCTGCACGTTGTACCACCAAAAGTTGTCGAGCCACAATAAAACACCCCTCTACTACCAACATCTTACAAAGTAACCTACCATAATCTTACAAAGAGATCAAAATATTTCTGTACTTTCTGATAAAAGACCTTTGCAAAACAAAAAAATAAGGCCAGCGATAAGCACAATGCTCGGCCCGGTTGGCCAATCGAGACAAAAAGAAAGTAATAAACCTAACCAAACTGAAACAATACCAATAAAACTCGCATTGCGTGCCATCCCCCAAGGAGAGTGACTGATAAACCGTGCTGCTGCCGCAGGAATGATTAACAACGCAATAATCAGTAATACCCCCACCACCTGAATGGCCAAAGCAATCACCACCCCCAACCACAAGACATATTGGGTTCTCACCCGCTCCACCACAATCCCTTCCAGCTGAGCTAAGGCGGGTGATACAATCACACTCAGCAAGGGCCACCAAATGCGCCGTATCCCCAAAAACACCACACCTGCCACAATGGCCATTTGCAGTAAGTCTTGCTGCCCAATCAGTAATAAATCACCAAACAAAATACCTTCTAAATTGAGCCGAACCGCCGAAACCTGACTGGCCAAAATAAGACCCACCGCCAATACTATGTGAGATAACACCCCCAATAATGTATCTCGCGCTACCCACGGTTGCCGCTCTAAGAAGCGTAATAAAATGGCCACCCCCAAACACACCCACAGCGTGCCAAATTCAGGGGATATGGTCATAAGACTGGACAAACCGATGCCCAACAACCCTGCATGGGCCAAGGTATCTCCAAAGTAAGCCATACGTTGCCATACCATTAAGGAGCCCATAGGACCACTGAGCAGCGCCACTAGGCTGCCTGCCAGACCGCTTAACCAGAAAAAATCTGGCAAAAAGAGTTTCATGACATTCTTCCTCGTTTACTTTGGTTATTTTACACAACTTTATGAATGGTCATGATCATGCTCATGCCGATAGAGCGCCAAAAATTCAGGGGTTTGCCTCACCACTTCCGGGTGACCTTGGCAACAAATATGCTGATTGAGACATACCACTTGGTCGGTTTTGGCCATCACATAATGTAAATCGTGGGTAATAATGACAATAGCACAACCTCGTTCTTCTCGAAGTCGGGCAATTAAATGAAAAAAAAGGGCTTGTCCCTGCAAATCCATGCCTTGGGTGGGCTCATCCATCACCAATACATGGGGGTTACGCAAGAGGGCACGGGCCAATAACACCCGTTGCCATTCTCCGCCGGATAATTGAATGAGGGGTACATGCACGAGATGTTCAATGTGTAATTCGCCTAAAATAGCTAGGCGCTCTGCTTTAGACACGCCTGGTACTTGAGCTAAAAAATGTTGCACGGTCATGGGTAGGAGAGGGGAGAGATCCATCTGTTGAGGCATATACCCAATGGTCAGCCCGATTTTAGTGGCGCATTGGCCTTCCGTTGGCCGAAGGAGCCCCAACAATATTTTAACGAGGGTAGATTTGCCCGCTCCATTGGGGCCAATGATACTTAAAATTTGATTGGGGTATACAGATAAACTCACATTCTGTAGTATCTGTCGCGATCGTTGTGTATAAAATATGTTATTTAACTTTATTAATGGCTGCCGCATGACAATAATGACCCACCCAACCACGCCCTCTCAAAAGGGCCCATCATATCAACCCAGTCTCCGTTTGGATACTCTATTCTTATTCGGGTGCCTTTTGGGCTTATCACCCCTCACCCACGCCTTAGAAGTGCTGTCTACTTTGCGGCCTGTCTATGCCATTACCCAAGCCGTGGTGCAAAATGTGGGGACCACCAGCCTGCTGTTACCCGACCATGCCTCTGAGCACCATTATCATTTAAAGCCTTCCGATCGACAAAAAATAGAATCCGCAGATATCATTATCTGGGTAGGCCCTGAACTTGAAAGTTTTTTAGAAAAACCCTTAACTCATTTAAAGCCCAGCCAAGCTCAGCTGGCTTTGCTGCCACACGCCCCCATTCAACTCCCTTTGCGCAAAGGATATGATTGGCGCCCAACAGATGCCTCTGGCTATATTGATCCACACGCGTGGCTTCACCCCAAAAACGCCATTGCTTGGGCTGAGACAATCGCCGATTTTTTAAGTCAACACGATCCGAAAAATGCCACTCAGTATCACCAAAACGCTGCAAAATTTAAAACTCAGGTTCAGGCTATTACGTTGCCCCCCCATGCGCCTATTCATTATCTGGTTTACCATGACGCTTTTCAGTATTTCGATTTATTTGCCCACACACAATCAGTGGCACCCCTTCACGTCCATTTACATGGGGTGAAACAAAGTCAGCATTTGCTGTTTTTAGAACACTTATTACAAGACCGAAAGGCCACTTGCATTACAGAAGAGCCTTTTGTCCTCGATCCCTTGGTCAAAAAACTCGCTCACCAATTTGCGGTCCCGGTTTTATTGTTCGATCCGCTGGGCATAGAGCTCCCGCTCGATGAATACTACTATCCCGAGCTGATTAACCGCCCGATGAGGCTGTTGTTAGAAGACTGCCATATGCCCAAAAATATAACAAATCCTATCCAATGATTTTGATAAAAAGCGCTAAAAGCGGTTTGTTGGATGAGCGGCACATGGCGGGTTTGGCAGGCTTTGTAAACACGTTGATATTGCATTAACACACCCACCCCTGCCACACACAGTGCCCCCCAATAAGGCCATGTCAATCCAAACAAACGCCCCACTTGGACCAAACACCCCAATGCCATCCCCTGAAACCCCAACACCCAGTGCGGGGTTTGATAGCCCCACCGCACCGCAGGAGATTTTACCCCAATGACCACATCATCTGGCCAATCGGCCATGGCATAATAACTGTCAAAGGCTATTGTCCAACACACCACTGCGGTATACAACCAGCCTGCTGCTAAGGGAATGGTATTTTGAACAGCCCCAAATGCCATGAGTACTGAAAAACCCCAAGCACACCCCAACACCAATTGTGGGTAATGGGTGATCCGTTTCATGAAAGGATACAGCAGGGTTAAACCCAAGGCCCCCACTGCCAACGCACGAGCCAGTAAGTTGAGTTGTAAAACTAACCAAAAAGCAATCCCTAAGAGTACCATCAGGCCCCATAAGGCCTCTTTGGGGGTTAAGGCCCCTACCACCAAAGGTCGATGTTGGGTGCGAGCCACATGGCCGTCTACCCTTCTATCAGCCCAATCGTTGATAATACATCCCGCACTGCGCATCACCCAAACGCCTATGGTAAACACCCAAACGACTGGCCAGGCAGGCTGTAAACCGGATGCCAGCCACAGGGCCCAATAAGCCGGCCACAACAACAATAAGAGCCCAATGGGCTTATTAAATCGGATCAAGCTTAAAAAAGCTTGCAGCTTACGGGAGGTTTGGTACACTTCTTTCATTTTGTCCTAAGAAGGAGAGTTTATGGGTGCACCCATTGTTATCGTGGGTTCCGGCTTAGCGGGGTATAATACCGCACGCGAAATTCGAAAGCACGACAAAACCACGCCTCTCTTTATCATCACGGAAGAAGATGGTTCATATTATTCTAAACCTTCTCTTTCCACCGCTCTTTCACAGGGCAAAACAGCCGAAGATTTAATTGTTCATACCGCCACGGACATGGCTATCCAATTAAATGCCACCATTTTAAGTCA
>JAHFQG010000036.1 GCA_023266415.1 Francisellaceae bacterium
GAATGTTGCTTCCGCTGATGCGGCGACCATTATCGTGAAATATGCTGTGGCTACTGGGGTCGTTTCTGTCAGTGGTCCGTAATATTGGGAGTGGAATATGTCACGACAAAAAGGATTTAGCCTGATTGAGTTAGTCGTGGTCATTGTTTTAGTGGGCATTCTCGCGTCTGTGGCCATGCCACGTATGTTTCAGAGTATCGATAAAGCTTATGAGGCCTCTGTGCAGTCTTTTGCCTCGAGCCTAACCTCTGGCATAGAAGCTTGGAAACAAGATTATTTGCTGAAGGGCGGAGGTGCTGGACAATATGAAGGTTTCGTGGTCGAAAAAACACGTCCCATCCCCAACAATAATGAACAATGCCTAGCCATTGCTAATTTAGGGATGACAGGGGCACGTGCACAATTTAAAGCCTATGATCACCCCGCTTTTATGGCCGATTATGCAGCCTGGCTGTCAGGGACGAAACCTTTACCGAATGAGACGTATGCCGCTATGTACCAAGCGGGGGGTAAGTATGGGAAAGGGTGTGTATATGTCTATGTGCGGCGTGTTAGCCAAGAAGCCCTGGGTGTATTGTATACGCCTCAAGTAGCAGACGCGGGATCTCCTCTGGTTCAATTTATTGTCGTTGACTATCGAGAGATTTTTAACGGATTTCATTAATGAAAGGTTTCACCCTTATCGAACTGGTGTTGGCCATTGCCTTGATTTCTATATTGGCTTTTTTTGCCATTACCCGACTGGATCCTGATAAAGGTCTTCGGGATGTGTTTTATTTTCATCATATGTTATCCAAAATACGCTATGCACACAATGCAGCGGTTAATACACAATGCGATGTCAAAGTAAACATTGATTTAGTTGACTCAGTTGCCGTTCTCACAATGACCACCCGTCAAACAGGTTGGTGTGCAAGCACCGAAGCTTTTTCTGTTCCAGTCGATTTCCCAGATGACACCAAAATGGATCTTACCCCCGAAACCAGCGCTTCTTGGAATGTGGTCGTTGGTAAAGATGTTTTTTATTTTGATGCGCTTGGTCGGCCACGAGACTTGGATACCAATGAAACCTTGACACAATCGATCTTAACAGTGTCTGGTAAAAATATTATCGTGGTTGGGGATACGGGGTTTATTTATGAAGAATAAAGGCGGATTTTCTCTCATTGAAGTATTGGTTTTTATCATGGTACTCTCTATTGGGTTAGCTGGCGTAATGAATACGGTTCTTCAAATGACACTGTCCAGTGTCGATCCCTTAATGGTTGATCAGGCCTCCTTAATTGCTGGGGCCTATATGGAAGAAATTATGTCAAAACCCTTTCTTGATCCGGTGACTGGGACCGTCTGCCCTGTTCCCCCGGAAGATAGGATAGATTTTGATAATATTTGTGATTATCAAGGCTTTTTTGACCATGCTTCTATCACGGATATCAATGGCAATGAAATAAGTGAACTTTCTGAATACTCTGTGTCTGCCGATATCACTGAAGACACAGGGTGGCCAACAGCAGGAGCACAATATCTGACCGTGTCTGTCACGGTTTATCACCCCAATATACCCGATATCATCATCGTGGCCTATAAAGCTTACCCGCTGAATGAGGGGCTGTAATATGTTGAAACAAGGATTTACCCTCGTTGAATTGGTGACCAGCATTGTTTTATTATCTATTGTTTTTTCCGTGGTTAGCCGGATTATTGCCATGCCTATGGCTGCGTATAGTTATTCCTTAGACAACTTAGAATTATCCGATATCTCCGCTAATGCCATGACATTTTTATCTAGAGAAATAAAATCAGCCGTCCCAAACAGTATTCGGGTGAATGGTACAGGTACCGCCATTGAATTTTTTCCCATTGTGGCTGGTGCACGATACCGCGCTGTGTCTGCACCAACATCCTTAAATATCTTGCGCTTCGATACCACCACCACCTCATTTAATCTACTAACTCCGTACAGTTTGTTGTTACCTTTGTATGCCACCGAACCCTATCGATTGGTCATTTATAACACGGGGGCTTATGAGTATACCAATGGTGTGCTGGATTATAACCAACCATTGGCTGGGTTAAATGTCTATAATCCAGAGCCTTACACAGGAACTAACGATATTCCTCCTTTGAATTCCCATGTGATTACCCCAGATACCACCACCGTAACCTTCTCGGATGGGGGCCTCAGTGAAACCATGGTGACTTTGTCAGATGACTTTCAATTTGCTTTAGAATCGCCCCAACAACGGATCTACGTGGTCAATACACCCGTTAGCTATATTTGTGATACCTCTTCTGGAGGTACGACTGGCACTCTCACACGATTTCAAAATTATGCCGTGACAGCCACACAACCCACCAGCGCTTCCGATGCAACTTTAACCCCAGGTACGGTCAA
Source organism: Francisellaceae bacterium (assembly GCA_023266415.1). Taxonomy (GTDB): domain Bacteria; phylum Pseudomonadota; class Gammaproteobacteria; order Berkiellales; family Berkiellaceae; genus JAHFQG01. The sequence continues at coordinate 2,396 of JAHFQG010000036.1, forward strand.
TCAATCGCTTTTACTCAATCATGTTTCCAGTTGCCAGTTTATTTATGATCCTGGGACTGCCAGACGCTCTGGAATTGTGACATTTAAGTTCAGTGTGGGCTCTCCTAATGGCAATACCGCTTATTTCGTTCAACAAATACAGGTTCAAAATGCGCCTTAATGCCGGATTTGTACTTATTGTCGCTGTCTTCTTATTGGTCATTCTGGCCAGTGCGGGTATGTATTTGGTGAAGAATTTTTTGATTGGACAGCAAATATCCACCGATTTATTCAATGCAATACGCACGCATCATGCGGCTGTTTCGGGGCTAGAATGGGGAAAATACAAAGCCTTGAACGGTGAAAATTGTAATTCAACTGACCCAATTTATAACGGAGAACGTGTCGCGTATATCAGTGATTTGGCTCAAGAAAGCCTCGATGTGAATGTTTATTGTGAAACGTATACTTATGGTGAAGGCAGTAGCAACATTCATGTATATGATATTACTTCTATTGCAGAAGCTAATTTGTCTAGCAAGAAAAACGCTGGTGCAGCTCAGGGTGCTGGTTATGTAAAACGACAACTGCGCACTCAAGTGACTGATGCGTCTTAAGGAACTCTCATGAAAAAAATACTCTATATATTGCTGTTTTGGATATCCACCAGTCATGCTAATGATATCCATCATTATGTGATCACCCACTCAGGCACCCTAAATGGGTGTTCTTCTACTTCAGTTGAGTTAGATGCCGTTGACCAAAATGGCAATCTCGTGAGCAACTATTCGGGCATGCTCATTATTACCGATAATGGGGGCGGAGGGGCTTGGGCTTTGGCAGTCGATGGAGATGGAAATCGTATTAACTCAGGGGTTTTGAACGATAATAGTGGGACTGCCAGCTACAGTTTTCTGGCCTTGGATGCTGGAAGACTTTATCTTACTTATACCAATACTGGGACCTCTGATGTCACAATATCGGCTTCATCACAATTTGTTGATCCCGCTATTACGGATGATGGCACATCAGGTTCTCTGGTGTATATCCCAACCACCTTTCTTATCACAGATGTGCCTTTAACCGATCCTAATAATGTGCCTGTGTTTAGCGCTAAAACGGCAGGTACCACTTTTGATAGTTATATAACTGCCTATGGCAGCTATATACCGGATGGATCGGAAACTGCCGTGTGTGGGGTTATCCCCACCTATGAGGGCTCTCATACGATCACTTTTGCACAAACTTATGTCAATCCTAGCAGTGGCACTGTGGATCTTCGAGTGTCCAATGGAAGCGGATTGTCCGATATGACGGTGTCTTTACCCTTGACCTTTACTGCAGGAACAGCGCAAGTGACTTTGGGATATGAAGATGTCGGGCAAATACGGTTTACGGCCACAGAAGGGACTAACACAGGTAGTTCGGGGAATTTTGTGGTGAAACCCTACGATTTGGTGGTCACAGTCGATAATTTAACCCCCATCACCACAGCAGATGAGACTGCCACAGTTTTTGTTAAAGCAGGGGCTGCGTTCACGGTGCGCGTGGCTTCTCGGTCAGCTAATGGGAACTTAACCCCTAATTTTGGACAAGAAAGTACGCCAGAAACTATCATGGTATATTCCAGTGCCCTCCTATCCCCTTCAGATGGCCGAAATGGCAGTAACAATGATGGGGTTTTAAGCGGAGGCTCTATTTTGGTGGCAGATCCGAGTAGTACAGCCGGTGCCTTTATGAGCAGCTCTGTCACCTTCGATGAAGTGGGAATTATTGCCCTGAGCGCCAAAGTGAGCGATGGGGATTATTTGGGGGCTGGTTCAGTTGAAAGTCAAAGTGCGCTTTCAGTAGGACGGTTTACCCCCGATCACTATGACGTGGTTTCGGATAATACGCCCAGTATCGCCACCAATTGTCATCCCACAGAGGGGACAGGGTTTAGCTATATTGGAAAGCCTTTTGAATTTACCACCGCCCCTACTGTCACTATCACAGCCAAAACCTTGGGCAATACAACCACCCAAAATGCCCAAGGGGCTTATTGGAAATTGCCCGATGATTTGGGGGGGACCATGAGCGTGAGCAGTACAATAACAAACTTAGGTGTTTCATTGGAGAATACCACCACCTCAACCACGAAAATTCCCTTGGATGGATCAACGGCCGAACCCGGTACGGAGGTCCCAGCCGTTTTAGGGGAAGCACGCTATCAATTTTCTCTCGATAGCACTTTTCGTTTCGCGCCTATCACCACGGCAAACGTCATGATTGCCCCCTTTAGTGTGGATATGGCTTTGACCTACAGCCCCCTTGACAGCGATGGGGTGGGTAGTACCGATGGCAGTTATCATTTTGGAGAAACCACGACAGATAATGGCATTGCATTTGATTATGGGAAATCTGTGCGTCATGGACGGTTGCATGTCAAAAATGCCGGAGGGTCTGAATTAGTTCCCCTCTATATGCCCATGATGGTGGAATATTATAATGGGGATAGTTTTATAACTAACGCAGACGACGTATGCACACAATATACTGCTCTACCAACGCAAAGCAACCCGGTTCCAACCAATTTGCCCTCTTATACCATCACGAATGTTGCCTCAGATGGAACTTCAGATACGGGTTATTTTTCTAATGGGTTGCGGTTGTTAAAATTTACGATAGATCCAAACCAAACCCCTATTGCAGGGACAATAGATGTTTTACTGGATACCAGTACAGTCCCTTGGCTCGGATATCCCTGGGCGACGGGCCGTTTGAACCCCATTGCCCAAGCTTCTTTTGGTATGTATGCCGGAGAAAAACCTGTTATTTACAAACAAGAAAGCTTCACCATTCCCTCTTATTATGAGTAATTTGATTAGATAGCCTCCAGGCTGTTTGCCAGCACGCGCTGGCATTCAGTCTAGATTGTACGCCTTAACGGCAGTTAGGATGAACAATAATCTCAGGTCTTCTGCGGATATTGTGAGCTCGGATGTGTTTTTTGACCGTAATATCGGGTTTTCTGCGGATATTATGCGCACGGATGTACTTTTTAACAGTTGTGACTTCAATGCGGTCAGTGTTTCTGAGCTGAATTGCCTTGACAATAGAAACTTCGATGCGATCGGTGTTTCGAGCAGCGGGCAATGCACCCCACGCACTGCTTGAAATTAAGCCAACACAGACAAAAACAGCTATCTGTCTAACACAGTTCAAGCGTGATATGAATGCCTTCATGATTTTCCTCCAATGATAATACACGGTGACGATGCACGCGACACCAAGCCGGGATATCGTGTTTAACGCCAGGGTCGGTACAATGCATTAAAATTTGTGTGCCAGGTAATACCTGCTTAGCCACCTCTTGTAGGCGGATAACAGGCATGGGACACAGCAAATGCTCTGCATGAATAACCCTCATGTGATATACCAACTTTTGTCTAAGTGCTCTTCGAGCAAAGGACGAACTGTTTGGCTGACGCCAGGCTCGCCCGGTTTTTGGATGGAAACCGTCACTTCAGTGTCGTATTTTCCATGCCCAAAACGTGCGGTGATTTCGGCGGCAAGGGTGAGATCTGCCTCCGTGGGAAGCCCATCAATGAGGACCAACGGGCCCGCATGACTGATGCTGGTTAAATTGATAAATTGGTGCCGGTACCCCGATAAAAAGCGATTTTCGCCTTCTTCACGGCCAATAATCATCTTAAAATGGGGGCGGGGACGGATATGTCGCCCCACTTTGAGGAGCATAATATCATCGAATTCATATCGTTTTTCTTGGCGGGAGGCCCACAGATCTTGAAGTTTGCGGCTGTATTGGGGATCTGTTAGGGCACAACAGCCTCCCGCAGGAGTGGCATAATCGGTGAAACCAAATTTTCTAGCTAACTCAAATTGAGGATTGCGATCTCGGCCATGGAAGCCATAAAGTTTTTCACGGTCGACCCAGCCTTCCCGTTCCGGTAACGTCATGGGTAAATTTTTGGCGCACAAAGGGCGCAACAGGCGATCATTCGCGCCAGACTGTTTGGCGACAATGGGCATGGTGTCTTTTCGTTGAGACATGGGCCGTTGGCCAACAACCTCGCCTGTGATAATGAAGTCGAATTCGTATTGGTTGTCTTCTAGGTATTGAACCGCTTTTTTGACCATAAAAATTTTACAGTCTAAGCAAGGGTTGGTATTCGCCCCATAACCATATTTTGGGTTAATGACAATGTCTTTATATTCTTCAATGACATCGACAAAATTAAGAGGTATGTCTAACTGTTCGGCTACCCAAAGGGCATTGTTTCTTTTTTGCTTGGCCGTGTCTTTTTTTCGAATAGCCTGGGTGTGCCCTTCGACACAGAATCCGGTATAAAAATTAATACCTTCCACTGCAATGCCTTGCTCCAACATAAGCTTTGTGGCTAACATGGAGTCTAGCCCGCCAGAAATCAATGCAATGGCTTTACGTGGTTTCATAAAAGATACAGCTAAAAAAACGTAACCGACTCAAAAACTGTCGCCAGTATACGAGCTTTTATAGGCGTATGCAAACATTTAAAAATAAATTACTATGCCAACGTCGAGGATAGCATCCTGTCAAAAAGCTAGTGTTTTTTGGTGGAAATAATTGCTGCAGGGGGTAAAATATCTAGAGGGTTTTGGACCGTATACTGACGTGTGGCAGCCAAAACAGTGATAAGATGTCTGAACTCTTCATATAATTCTTGAAAGAGAGCCGTATTATCCGAAGTCTTCTGAAGTAACAATTGGTAGGCGCTTTTACCCAATTCGGTCAGATAATCCACCGAAATAGACCGTTTTTGAGCATGCTCTCTAAATAAACCGGACAATAAGAGGCATTTATCCCCCACCCTTTGTAAGGTTCTAAGGGGATGGATGGGGTGGGGGGCTTTTAAAAACTCCAGTCCAAGGAGGCTATGAGCTAAGTCAGGTTCAGTGGAAAACCTTATTAGTAATGAAACTAAATAATTTTCAATAGGGCCAGACAGATATACCCGCGCGTCTTGCTGGGCTTCCTGCAACAAGGTATACCAGAGGGCTTGTTCGTTGGGGTGCCACAATAGATCCATCTTTCATACTCCTGCTCTCTCTATAAAAGCATAGTCCGAAACTTAACCTATTTCAGGGGTAAACCTGGTATACTAGAAGGCTTTTCGTTTCATAAGAGGTTATTTTTGTGACATCGTCCCCCTCGTCTTATCTGGATAAACTCCGAAATATTGCCATTATTGCCCATGTGGACCACGGTAAAACCACGCTGGTTGACTGCCTCCTGACACAATCCGGCACATTATCTGAGCGCACCCAGGTTTCTCGCATTATGGATTCCAACGATTTGGAAAAAGAACGGGGCATCACCATTCTAGCCAAAAACACCGCTATTGAGTGGGAAGGGTACCGGATTAATATCGTTGATACTCCCGGACATGCCGATTTTGGGGGAGAAGTGGAACGTGTTTTGTCTATGGTCGACTCCGTTTTGCTCCTGGTAGACGCGGTGGATGGTCCTATGCCACAAACTCGCTTCGTGACTCAAAAAGCCTTTGCCGCCGGCTTAAACCCCATTGTGGTGGTTAATAAGGTCGATCGTGATGGTGCCAGACCAAATTGGGTGGTTGATCAAATTTTTGACCTATTTGACAACCTGGGGGCCACTGAAAAACAGCTGGATTTTCCCATTGTGTTTGCTTCTGCCTTGAAAGGGTATGCCACCTTGGATTTAAACAATCCCAGCACCGATATGCGTCCCTTATTTGAAACAGTCATTCAACATTGCCCCCGTCCCCCCTGTGAAAAATCAGGGCCATTTCAAATGCGTGTTAGTACACTTGATTACTCTTCCTATGTAGGGACCATTGGTATTGGCCGTATTCAGCGGGGCATTATCAAGCGCAATACCCCTGTTTCTGTGGTTGGGGCAGACGGCCAAATACGCTCTGCTAAAGTGTTGCAAGTCTTAATGCCTATTGGCCTGGAACGCCATGAGGTGGATCAAGCCGAAGCGGGAGATATTGTGGCCGTGACTGGGGTAGATCCTTTATTCATTTCCGATACCCTCTGCGATAAACAACACATAGAAGCATTACCCCCCCTCATGGTCGATGAACCCACGGTGAGTATGATGTTTCAAGTTAACGATTCTCCTTTTTCGGGTCAAGAAGGGGAATTTGTAACTTCCCGCCAAATCCGTGCCCGCCTTTTAAAAGAATGCTTACATAATGTGGCGTTACGGGTGGAAGAAGCGGTTGATCCAGATAAATTTCGGGTATCCGGTCGGGGTGAATTGCATTTGGCCATTTTGCTAGAAAACATGCGTCGCGAAGGGTATGAAATTGCGGTGGCTCGTCCTGAAGTTATCTTAAAAAAAATATCAGATACCGAAACTTTAGAGCCCTATGAAAATTTAACCGTAGATGTGGAAGAGGCGCATCAAGGTATTATCATGGAAAAATTGGGAGAACGTCAGGGCGATTTAAGAAATATGGTACCTGATGGTCGGGGCCGCGTTCGGTTAGACTATCATATTCCTGCGCGAGGGTTGATTGGGTTTCATATGGAATTCCTCACCCTCACCTCTGGATCTGGCCTCATGACACATGTGTTTGATACCTATGCTCCAATGAAAAAACAAGCTGTGCTCAAATCACGGTCTAATGGCGCCTTAATTTCCAACAGTTCTGGCATTGCCACCGGTTTTGCGTTATTTAACTTACAAGCCAGAGGTCGTATGTTTATTGGGCCCCAAACCCCTGTTTACGAAGGAATGGTGGTGGGGATGCATACTCGAGACAATGATTTGGTGGTGAATGTAACAAAAGAAAAGCAATTAACTAACATACGTGCGTCAGGGCGAGATGAGAATATTGTATTAACCCCCCCCACTCAACATACCCTCGAAAGCGCCCTAGAATGGATTAATGACGATGAATTGGTGGAAATCACCCCCAAGAATATCCGGCTTAGAAAACGTTTCTTGAAGGAAACCGATAGAAAAAGAGAAAACCGGTAAGGCCGTTCCCTCTCCCGCTTCGCGGGGGAGGGCTAGGGAGGGGGTGTATCTCAAAAAAAAAGCCCGGGGGTGAGCCCAGGCTTAATCCGATAAAATCGGTTGGAGATTGACAAGATCAGTATCTCTCAGGGCAATAGGCTTGGTATGTAGGAAATTGACATAGCAATACACCAGAGATTGACGACCCAATCATACCGTGAAGATCTTGTTCATCCTGATCTTACTCAAGTATTTAAAACAGATCCAGATCTATCGATTGTGCGGCGCAGCACGGTGTTGAAACGCATAAACAGCTAGGCCTAACTCAAAAAGCCCCCATAAAGGCAATGCCAGCAAGATTTGTGATAACACATCAGGCGGAGTAAGTAACATACCTAACGTAAATGCCCCAATAATGACATAGGGTCGCCAATCTCTTAAACGTTCAGGGGTTAAAATACGCGTGTGAAGTAAGATCCATGTCACAATAGGCACCTGGAAAGCCAACCCAAAAGCCCACAACAAAGATAACACAAAATCAAGATAATGCTGAATGTCTGTCATTATTTTGACATCCAGAGGGGTGAGAAAAATAAAGAATTTTAACGTCATGGGACAAACCACAAAAAAAGCAAACAACATGCCGATATAAAACAACCCAATACTGGCAACCAGCGTGCTTTGGACCAGAATTTTTTCTTTTTTGTACAAAGCCGGCGCCACAAAATGCCATAGTTGATATAAAAAGAAAGGCATGGTTACCCACAAACTCATTTGAAACACTAAGTGCATAGGGGTGGTGAAAGAATATGTTAGTTTTGTGACTACCAAATGATGTCCAGATGGTA
>JAHFQG010000129.1 GCA_023266415.1 Francisellaceae bacterium
GGTCCCCCCGCTTTTGGCCCTGTACCGGACAGACCTTCTCCACCAAACGGTTGCACCCCCACCACAGCCCCCACGATGTTACGATTAACGTAGATATTGCCCACGTGGACAGTCTCAACCACCGACTGCACGGTATCATGAATACGACTGTGAAGTCCACAAGTGAGACCAAATTGAGTTTGATGAATATCTTGAATAATTTGGGGCAGAGTTTGAGCTGCAAAGGGAATAACATGCAAAATGGGCCCAAATATCTCTTCGGGTAGCTGTCGAATGTGTTCTATTTGAAACAAAGTGGGTGGGAAAAAAGTGCCCTCTGTTGCTTCGGGTGGTAAAGACACCTGATACAGCAATTGAGCTTCTGTGTTCATGCGTTCAACATGTTTTTGTAACCGTTGTTGGGCGTCTTTATCAATGACAGGTCCTATGTCAGTAGAGAGCAATAAGGGATCGGACACCGTGAGCTCTGCCATGGCCCCTATTAACATAGTAACTACTTTATCAAACACCTCTTCTTGGAGGTACAACACCCGCAAAGCCGAGCACCGTTGGCCTGCACTGTAAAAAGCAGATCGTATGGCGTCTTTTACCACTTGTTCAGGCAGTGCAGAAGAATCTACTATCAGGGCATTTTGACCACCCGTTTCTGCGATCAGAGGCAAAATAGCCCCTTCCCTTTCCGCCAATCCTCGCTGAAGGCGTTTGGCGGTGGCCGTAGAGCCCGTAAACAACACCCCTGCCAAAGCAGGGTGTTTGAGCAAAATAGGCCCTACTTCTCTGCCGTGACCCGGCAACAATTGAACCACCTCAGGGGGTACACCCGCTTTATGCAGCCCCGCAACCGCTAAAGCCGCAATCAAGTTAGTGGCTTCCGCAGGTTTGGCTACCACAGTGTTGCCTGCCACCAATGCACTCACCACCTGTCCTACAAAAATAGCCAACGGAAAATTCCAAGGGCTGATGCATACCAATACCCCTCGTCCTCGCATCATGAGGGTATTGGTTTCACCCGTTGGACCTTCTAAAAGATACGGTTCTGCATATCGCATACGCATTTCTTTGGCGTAGTACCGACAAAAATCCACCGCTTCTCGTATTTCAGGCACCGCATCTTGCAGGGTTTTACCCGCTTCTCGTCCTAACAAAGCCAAGAATGTGGGGGTTTCTTGTTCTAACCAATGAGCAAACATCTCTAAGCAATCGGCTCGTTTGTACGCCCCCAGTGCTTCCCACGCTGGAAAAGCTTTTTGGGCTTTTTCCATCAAAATGCCCACCGTTTCTGAGGTGCCAAAACCCACCTCCCCCACAAAACGAGAATGACAACTGGGATCTCGCACAGGGATTTTTTGAGTAGCCCCAACCACAGAGGCCGTATAAGATTTTTCAAGAGCTTTCTGAACAGCTTTCATTAAAGGAATAGCCTCTCCTGGGTTGGCCCAATCCACCCCCAGGGCATTCTGTCGATTGCTGTATAAGGCAGAAGGCAAAGGAATTTTGGGGTGTCGTTTATCGGAACAAGCCAACAATACCTCTCGGGGATCTTGTAAGAAAGACTGCAACGGTTGTTTTACATCGATGATACGGTTCACAAAAGAGCTGTTGGCCCCATTTTCAAGCAAACGACGGACCAAATAAGGCAGTAAATCTTCATGGGTACCCACAGGGGCATAGACACGACAGGGCACCTGGCTGACCAAAGTATCGTATAAAGCATCCCCCATGCCGTGAAGGCACTGAAATTCGAAAGGAATTTCTTGGGCCAATTCTAGAATGGTGGCTGCTGTGAAGGCATTGTGGGTGGCGAATTGGGGGAATAAGCAATCGGATGCAGCTAATAATTTTTTGGCGCAAGCTATATAGCTAACATCGGTTGCAATTTTACGTGTATACACCGAATAATCGGAAAAACCTTCCACTTGGGTATTTTTAATTTCGGTGTCCCAATAAGCGCCTTTCACCAAACGTACCATGAGGCGGCGGTTGTAAAATCGTGCTTTTTCGGCCAGCCAGTCAAGTACATAAGGGGCTCTTTTTTGATACGCTTGAACGGCCAGGCCAAAGCCTTCCCACCCCTCTAAGGTGGGATCTTGCAAAATGCCTTCTACCAGTTGGAGGGATAAAAACAATCGGTCGGATTCTTCAGCGTCGAGTGTCAGGCCAATATTGGCTTCTTTGGCAGCGGAGGTGAGTATTTTGAGGGCTGCGAGCCATTCCGTGTGTCGGTGGGCGGCAAAAATATCGTATCGTGGGTGAAGGGCAGAAAGTTTGACAGAAATGCCTGGTCCTGCGTGGGGACCTTTTGAGCCAGCCTTTTGGATAGCCTGGATGGCGGATAAGTAGGCATTGAGGTATCGGTTAGCATCTTGGGCTGTGAGAGCGGCTTCTCCAAGCATATCATAGGAGTACCGATATCCTTCGGCTTCTTTTTTTTTAGCCTGTTGCATGGCTTCCTGGATGGTACGACCCATGACAAATTGGTGCCCTAAAATGCGCATGGCCTGGGTAACAGCTTGACGAATGATGGGTTCGCTGGCACGGGTTAGAAACCGTTTGAGGGCCCCGGCGAACGTTTGGTGGGTATTGGTTTCCAGCACACGGCCGGTGATCATGAGAGCCCAGGTGGCAGAATTGACAAACAGAGAGCGACTTTGGCCCAGATGTTTTTGGAAGTGGGCCGAGCCAATTTTATCGGCAATGAGTTTATCGATGGTGCCTTTATCTGGGATGCGCAGCAAGGCTTCCGAGAGGCACATCAAGGCAACCCCTTCTTCAGAAGAGAGATCGTACTGCAACAAGAAAGCGTTCAATCCGCCTTGACTGAGGCGGGTGTCTCGAACCTGTTTTACGAGAATTTCAGCCCTGTGGCTGATAGCCTTTTGTTGGACTTCGGTCAGACTAGCGCCTTGCAGAATAAGGGCCACAGCCTCAGCTTCCGGTTGCCGATAGGCTTTATATAAGGTATCCAACGCACCCACTCCCTATTTTTTAATATACAAATCCGTGATACTGCCTTCAAACATTTCGGTGGCCATCATGATGGATTCGGACAAAGTGGGGTGTGGGTGGATGGTGAGGCTAATATCTTCAGCCTCACAGCCCATTTCAATGGCCAGACTGATTTCCGAAATCAGTTCACCAGCATGAATACCCACAATACCTGCCCCTAAGATACGATGGGTTTCTTTATTGAACAGTAATTTGGTAAAACCTTCTTCACGTCCAACACCCAAGGCACGACCGCTGGCCGCCCAAGGGAAGACGGCTTTTTCGTAAGGAATGTTTTGAGCGATGGCTTGGGTTTCGGTGAGGCCTGTCCAGGCAACTTCTGGATCGGTATAGGCTACGCTGGGGATACAGGCAGGGGTAAAAAAGTGTTTTTTCCCAGCAATGACTTCAGCGGCGAGGCGTCCTTCGGGCACTGCTTTGTGGGCCAGCATGGGGTTACCAGTCACATCGCCAATGGCGAAAATATGCGCGATGTTGGTGCGGCATTGGGTATCGGTGGGAATAAAGCCCCGTTCATCCACCAACACGCCTGCCTTAGGGGCCCCAATATCTTTGCCGTTAGGGGCACGTCCTACAGCACTGAGCACATAATCGTAGCGCTCAG
>JAHFQG010000130.1 GCA_023266415.1 Francisellaceae bacterium
CCCCCCCCATCCGATAAGCCAGAAGCCTTTGAGCCCCCCCCTATTTTTAAGCCCACAGCTTCGTCTACCAGCGCAGCCAAGCCTCCTATGGTGATTGTGCCTATGAAATTTAAACCCACACCACCACGGCCCCCGGAACCCACATCAGAGCCATTTTTTAAATCCAGCATGCAACGACAAGAAGCCCCCTCTCTATCTTGGCTGGAAGAAATTGGCTCAGGCTCTCCTTTGGGATATTCTGAGCAAGAGCTCACCCAACTTTCTCAATTGGTTGAACGCCGCCTTCAAGAATTCTCTGTAGATGTCAAAGTGGTGGCTATCTCCCCCGGACCTGTTATTACTCGGTTTGAACTCGACCCGGCTGCTGGGGTAAAAGTGAGCAAAATTGTGGGATTGGCCAAAGATTTGGCCCGAGCACTCTCTGTTCACAGTGTACGAGTGGTGGAGGTTATTCCCGGTAAATCCACCGTCGGCCTCGAAATTCCCAACCAAGATCGCGAAATTGTTCGTCTCAAAGAAATTTTGCAAGATCCCACTTATCAAAAAGCGACTTCCCCCCTGACATTAGGCTTGGGCAAAGACATATCGGGCCAGGTGGTGGTGGCAGATCTCCAAAAAATGCCCCATCTCTTAGTGGCAGGCACCACAGGCTCTGGGAAATCAGTGGGTCTTAACGCGATGCTGCTCAGTATCCTTTATAAAGCAACCCCAGAAGAGGTCCGTCTTATCCTGATTGATCCAAAAATGTTGGAATTGGCGATATATGATCATATCCCCCATCTTCTCACCCCTGTGGTCACCGATATGAGAGAAGCAGCCAATTCGCTTCGATGGTGCGTCGCAGAAATGGAACGTCGCTACCAACTCATGGCGACGCTCGGGGTTCGTAATCTGGCTGGCTATAATAAAAAAATTGAAGAGGCTCTGAAAGCCAATACGCCTCTTACTGATCCCCTGTTTACCCCCCAACCGGGCAAAGAAGCTCCCCAACTCACTCCGTTGCCCTATATTGTCGTGCTCATCGACGAATTTGCCGACATGATGATGGTGGTAGGTAAAAAAGTAGAAGAACTCATTGCCCGTATCGCCCAAAAAGCCCGTGCCGCTGGTATTCACCTCATTTTAGCCACCCAACGCCCTTCCGTTGATGTAATTACAGGGCTTATCAAAGCCAACATTCCCACTCGGATCGCTTTTCAGGTCTCTTGCCGCATCGATTCCCGCACTATTTTAGACCAATCAGGGGCTGAACAGTTGCTGGGGCACGGTGATATGCTGTATTTACCTCCGGGCGTGGGTATCCCCATTCGCATCCATGGTGCCTTTGTGGCCGACGAAGAAGTACATAAAGTGGTCACAGAGCTCCGTTCTCGCGGAAAACCTCACTATATCGAATCTATCACCAAACAAAGCCATCTGCCTACCTTAGGCGAAGGCCCAGAAGACGACGAAGGATCAGACGAATTATACAACCAGGCCGTTTCCGTAGTATTCGAGTCCCGTAAAGTCTCTATTTCGTATATTCAACGCCGACTGAAAATCGGCTATAATCGGGCCGCACGCTTAATCGAACAAATGGAGCAAAACGGTGTGGTCAGCCCAATACAATCCAATGGGGGTCGGGAAATTTTGGACGGCAGTCAAATTGAAGGCTGATGTGTCTGGGCTCTGTGTTCCTGTCGGGGCCAGGCATACCTCGACCGTGGGCAAGGCACGCCTCGTCCCTACGTTGTGTTTATTTTTGTTCTTTTTTTGCCACTCAATTTATGCCCTCAATTCCCCCGCTGAAGTCATTACATGGCTCGAAAATCTGAAAACTATTTCGGGTCCCTATCAGCAACAAGTGGTTTCCCAAGAAGGGGAAATTTTAAGCCAAAGTACAGGCACATTAATCCTTCAGGTAAAGCCAATCCGGTTAATGTTAAACGAAACCACGCCTGTCAAATTACGTGTGGTGTTCGATGGCAAAAAAGTGATTCAATACGATGAAGAGCTCCAAGAAACATCTGAATATCCACTCACATCCGCGGTAGATGCCCCCTTGTTGGCGCTCTTTCAAAACCCTCACTGGAAAAGCTGGACAGTTTCTGCCAGAGCCAACGGAAAATATTGTTTAACACCACCTGATGCAAAAACGGCCTTTCAGTATATCGAATTACAGTTTGAAGGCAATACGTTGCGCGCATTGCATATTGTTGGGGAAGAAACCCTGTCTTATTCTTTTTTGTGAGGCTTTATGCTGGATATCAAACTGTTACGAGATACCCCAGAGTGGGTGAAAGAACAATTGGCTAAACGAGGCTATACATTGGATGTAGCGGCATGGCAAGCCTTAGAGGCTGCTCGTAAAACGCAGCAAATATCGGTGGAAAATTTACAGCATGAACGCACCCTTCAATCTAAGAAAATTGGATCACTCAAACAAGCAGGCCAAAAAGCAGAAGCAGAGATGCACGCGGTAAAAACCTTGGGAGAAACACTAGAGGCTCAAAAACGGGATTTAGAGCTTTTATTGGCTGAACAAGAGAAATTTTTACTGCTTTTACCCAATATCCCCCACGCTTCTACCCCTGTGGGCCAAGGGGAGGCCGACAATGTGGTGCTCTATGAATGGGGCACACGACCTACTTTCAATTTTCCTGTACGAGATCATGTGGCCTTAGGGGAGCGCCATCAGCATATCGACTTTGAAAGTGCCAGCGCCCTCTCAGGCAGCCGTTTTGTGGTGTTAAAAGGCCCCATGGCTCGATTACACCGGGCATTAGCCCAATTTATGTTGGATGTACATACCCAAGAACACGGCTATGTGGAATGTTATGTGCCGTATTTGGTCAACCCGGCCTGTTTGGTAGGAACGGGTCAGCTACCTAAATTTCACGAGGATGTGTTTCAACTCAACAACGATCGCGGTTCGTATCTTATTCCTACCGCTGAAGTTCCCCTTACCAACTTGGTGCGTGAACGTATTTTAGAGGACTTACCCCTAAAATTGACCGCTCATACCCCTTGTTTTCGCAGTGAAGCCGGTTCATATGGCAAAGACACCAAAGGTATGTTTCGGCAACATCAGTTTGATAAAGTGGAATTGGTCCAAATTGTACATCCTGATCACGCTGATGCTGCCCTGGAAACCCTAACCCAGCATGCGGAAAATATCCTCCAAAAACTACAATTACCCTATCGTAAAGTAGCACTTTGTACAGGAGACATGGGCGCAGCCGCCGCTAAAACCTACGATTTAGAAGTCTGGCTCCCCGGCCAAAATCAATACCGCGAAATCTCCTCTTGCAGCCATTTTGAAAGTTATCAGGCCAGACGCATGATGGCTCGGTTTCGATCGAGCGACAAAAAAACCGATTATGTCCACACTTTAAATGGTTCTGGGTTGGCCGTAGGTCGTACCCTTATTGCCGTATTAGAAAATTATCAACAGCCCGATGGCTCCGTGGTTATTCCCGACGTGCTACACCCTTACACCAATAACCAACACATTTTGTGAGTGGGGGGTTCTTTTGTTACCCCCCAGCGCCTTAGTCACCCCAGCGAAGGCTGGGGTCCAGAAGACTAACACTCGGACTGGATGCCAGCCT
>JAHFQG010000037.1:0-7744 GCA_023266415.1 Francisellaceae bacterium
TTATGAATTTCTGGGGTATTCCCAAACAGCCAAGAAAGTGGGACATCAATGGGGGTATTCATGCCATCTTGCACGGATAAATGGGCTTCTTGAGTGGTCACGCCCACCACTGCCAGAGGACAACGTTCACGGGCACTGATGCGTTGCAGCAAAGGCACATCGGACACGGCCAATACATAGCGTTCTTGGGATTCATTTGACCAAATTTCACGGGGGCTCATACTGGGTTCATCGCTCAAAATAGTGCGCAAATTGAATTTTGCGCCTAAGTTACTGTCGTGTACCAATTCAGGGAAGGCATTGCTGAGCCCCCCAGCACCCACATCGTGGATGGAAATAATGGGATTTTGATCGCCCAAAGCGGTACAAGCCTGAATAACTTCTTGGGCGCGTCGTTCCATTTCCGCGTTATCGCGTTGAACGGAGGCGAAATCGAGTTCGAGGTTTTGAGCATCGGTCAGGCTGGACGCAGAACCGCCTCCCAGTCCAATTTTTAGGGCAGGCCCGCCCAAAATCACCAAAGTGGTGTGGGGGGGAATGGTTTTTTTGAAAGTGTGCATGGGGCGTATGTTGCCCACCCCACCGGCTATCATAATGGGTTTGTGATAGCCCGCTGTTTTTTGTGCATTCAAAGGAAATTCAAAGCTTCTGAAGTACCCCACGATGTTGGGGCGACCGAATTCGTTGTTGTAGGCGGCAGCGCCCAGAGGGGCTTCTTGCATGAGAGTGAGGGCAGTTTGGGTACGAGGGAGACAAGTGCTGTGAGTTTCCCAGGGTTCGGGCAACGTGGGTAAACGCAAATGTGAGACGGTAAACCCAGTCAGACCCGCTTTGGGCTGGCTGCCTTGCCCAGTAGCGCCTTCATCTCGAATTTCCCCGCCCGAGCCGGTGGCTGCTCCGGGGTAAGGGGCGATGGCGGTGGGATGGTTATGGGTTTCGACTTTGATGAGAAAGGGAATAGGTTCATATTGAGTGGTATATTGATGTGATTCTGGGTGAATAAACAATCGATGTGCTAAGGCGCCGTTTATGACAGCAGCGTTATCTGTGTAAGCGGATAATACCCCTTCCGGATTTTTTTGTGTGGTATTTTGAATCATTTGAAACAGCGACTGGGGTTGTTTTTGGCCGGCCAAGGTCCAAGAAGCTTTAAAAATTTTATGGCGACAATGTTCAGAGTTGGCTTGGGCGAACATCATGAGTTCGGCATCGGTGGGATGACGGCCTTGCTGGGTAAAAAAAGCGGTAATATAGGCCAATTCATCGATGGATAAGGCCCATCCATATTGAATATTGGCTTGTGCGAGTGTGGCGAGAGGGATATTGCATCCTTGTGAAGGGGGTAAGGATGAAAATAAGGCGTATCCGGCTTCGTAAGAAGTGACGATGGTTTGGGTGAGGCGATCGTAGAGCTCTTCCGGGTGAAACAAGGGGGCTTTTAAAAAAAAAGCAATGCCTTTTTCGATAGATTGGAGGGCAGTAAACCCCACGCGCTGCAGAATGTCGGTGGCTTTACTGGACCAAGGGGAACGGGTGCCCAAGCGAGGAATAACCACATAGGTGGGGGCTTGGGTAGAGGGATGGGGGTTTAAATTCAGGATATCGGGCAGTCCTGGAAAATCTGTTGAAGCGTTGAGATAATAGACATTAAGGGCTTCAATGGGTACACCCATTTTGTTTTGCAGTTGTTGTAAGCGATAGGGGGTATAGGCACTTTGGCCTATCTCGTACCTCATAAACGTTTTTCCTGAAAAAACTGTTGTAAAGACGCACGGCAGATTTCTTCTAACACACCGCCTTGAACGATGGGTTGATGCGGAGTTTTTTCTTTGGGGTTAGAGGCCCCAAACACCACGCGATCGACTCGAGCATGGGCTAAGGCAGCCCAGCACATATCGCAGGGTTCGAGGGTTACGTACAACGTACAGCCGATGAGGCGATAATTGTTGAGTACATTGCCAGCGGCTCGAAGAGCCCTAATTTCAGCATGAGCGGAGGGATCGCGCTCTGTAATGGGGCAATTCCAGCCGGTGGCCACAAGGGTATTGTTTTTCACCACCACGGCACCAATGGGTACTTCACCCCACTGTTGGGCAGTTTTGGCACAGTGGAGGGCTTGTTGCATCCAGTGATTATCGTCTATTCCCATTCGATGGTCGCCGGTGGTTTGTCCGAGATATCGTAGACCACGCGTGCGATGCCGGGCACTTCGTTCACAATGCGTCGAGCGGCCTCTTGAAGTAAAGGAAAAGGAAGTTCCGCCGAACGGGCGGTCATAAAGTCGACGGTTTCAACGGCACGAAGCGCAATCACATATTCATAGCGACGTTCATCGCCCATCACGCCCACCGATTGGATGGGTAGAAACACGGAAAAAGCTTGGCTAACGCGGGTATACCATTGATATTGGTGTAACAGTTCGATAAAAATATGATCGGCTTTTTGAAGCAGTGCCACAAATTCGGGTTTGACTTCTTCTAAAATGCGGACACTGAGCCCTGGACCTGGGAAGGGATGACGATACAATCGTTCGTGGGGGATGCCTAATAAAGCACCCAGCTGGCGTACTTCATCTTTGAAGAGATCTTTAAGGGGTTCGAGCAATTGAAAAGGCAGGGTTTTGGGTAAGCCTCCCACATTGTGGTGAGATTTAATGACTTTGGCTTTACCGCTTTTACCGCCACCCGATTCAATCACATCGGGGTAGATGGTGCCTTGAGCCAACCAAGTGGCTTGAGTTTGTTGCAGAGCCGCTTGCTCGAAAACGGTAATAAATGCTTGTCCCACAGCTTTGCGTTTTTGTTCAGGGTCGATCACCCCCTTCAAGGCTTGGTAAAACACAGAAGATGCCTCTATTTTTTGTATGGCATAATCCGGAAAAGCAGCCATCACTTCATTGGCTTCCCCCAGCCTGAGTAGCCCTGTATCTACAAAAATACAATAGAGTTGAGGGCCAATGGCTTTATGGAGTAAAGCCGCCAATACAGTGGAGTCAACTCCGCCTGAAAGGCCTAAAATGACTTTTTCTTGGCCCACTTGAGTACGAATATCATGGATGAGGGCGGTTAAAATATTTTCAGTTGTCCAACTTTTATCACATCCACAAATATCATGCACAAAGCATGACAAGAGATATTGGCCTTGGGGAGTATGGGTGACTTCGGGGTGAAATTGAAGGGCATAGAGTTGACGTTTGGGATCCATCATGGCGGCAATGGGGGCATGTGTGCTTTGAGCAATGGCTTCAAAGCCGGGAGGCATGTGTTGGACGCGATCGCCATGGCTCATCCACACCGACAATATGCCTGTGAGTTGGCCAAATAAAGGGTTGGGTTTTAATACTGTGAGCTCAGATAGCCCAAATTCGCGAGTAGCACCTTTTTCGACGGAGCCACCCAATTGGGTGGCCATGGTTTGCAGGCCATAACAAATACCCAAAACGGGTAAACCCAATTCAAAGACAATAGAGGGTGCGGCTAAAGGTTCAGCGGCCAAGGTACTTTCTGGGCTACCCGATAAAATAATACCTTTGGCGCCAAAGGATTGTATGAATTCAGCTGAGACATCACAAGGGTGTAATTCAGCGTACACACCCGCTTCTCGAACACGACGGGCAATGAGTTGAGTGTATTGGGAGCCGAAATCGAGGATGAGGATTTTATGAATATCCCCTCCCCTGCTCAGCGGGAGAGGGTTAGGGACCCTGTCCCCTGGGGGAGGGTTAGAGACCCTGTCCTCTGGGGGAGGGTTAGGGACCCTGTCCCCTCCCCCGCTGAGCGGGGGAGGGTTAGGGAGGGGGTGTATCTTATTATTCTGCATGATAATTGGGTGCTTCTTGTGTAATAGACACATCATGCACATGGCTTTCTCGTACCCCAGCCGATGTAATTTTAATAAACTCTGTTTTGGTTTGCATGTCTGGAATATTGGTGACGCCGGTATAGCCCATGCTGGCGCGCAGGCCGCCCATGAGTTGGTGTACGACGTGCACCATGCTGCCTTTATAGGGCACCCGACCTTCGATGCCTTCTGGGACGAGCTTATGGCTTTCCTGGTCGGCTTGAAAATAGCGATCGCTAGAACCTTGTCGTTGTGACATGGCGCCCAAGGAGCCCATGCCCCGGTAAGCCTTATAGGAGCGGCCTTGGAGCAAAATGACTTCGCCGGGGGCTTCATCGGTACCAGCCAATAAGCCGCCCACCATCACGCTGGAAGCGCCTGCGGCAATGGCTTTGGCGGCATCACCTGAGTAGCGTATACCGCCATCGGCGATGACGGGAATGCCGGAACCTATGAGGGCCTCAGCCACGTTCCGAATGGCGGTGATTTGGGGAACTCCGACACCCGCCACGATACGGGTGGTACAAATAGAACCTGGACCAATACCTACCTTGACGGCGTCGGCTCCGGCTTTTTTGAGGGCAAGGGCGGCGTCTTTGGTGGCGATGTTACCGCCGATGACTTGAATGTGAGGATATTGTTTTTTAATCCAGCTGACCATATCTAACACTTTGAGGGAATGGCCGTGGGCGGTATCTACTACCAGTACATCGACTCCAGCTTTGACGAGAGCAGCCACGCGATCATGGGTATCGAGGCTAGTACCTACGGCAGCGCCCACATGTAGGCGGCCAGAAGAGTCTTTGCAGGCTTTGGGGTGTTGTTTAGATTTTTGTAAATCTTTGACAGTAATGAGGCCTTTGAGTTCGAAGGCTTTGTTCACCACCAATAATTTTTCGAGGCGATGTTCGGCCAACAGGGCAACGATTTTGTCGTTGGGGGTATTTTCCATGACGGTGACAAGGCGGGCTTTGGGGGTCATGATGTCCGCGACTATTAAATCCATATTATCAACAAATCGCCAATCGCGTTGGGTGACGATGCCGACCAAGGTTTTGCCTTCTACCACGGGGAAACCTGAAATTTGGTGTTCGTGTTGGAGGGCGAGTAAGTCGGCCAAGATCATATCTGGGGTGACGGTGATGGGGTTTTTGACGACGCCGGATTCGTATTTTTTAACTTTTTGGACTTCAAGGGCTTGTTCTTTGGGGGTCATGTTTTTATGAATGATGCCGATGCCGCCTTCTTGGGCCATGGCCACGGCCAAGCGCCATTCGGTGACGGTGTCCATGGCGGCGGACAGGAGGGGAATATTGAGGGTGAGATCTCGGGTAAGTTGGGTTTGGAGGGAGACGTCTTTGGGGAGGGTACTAGAATAGGCGGGGAGGAGTAACACGTCGTCGAAGGTAAGGGCTTCTAGGATACTGTGCGGCATAGGGTCCCCTATTATTCTAAAAATAGGGTATATTGTATTCAATTTTGAGTTTCTTTTCAATGTGGAATGCCTGTATGGAAGCGCTCTCTGTTAGTAAGTTAAACGAATTTGTTCGAGAGATTTTAGAAGCCAATTTTCCGTTGGTTTGGGTAGAGGGAGAGGTGTCTAATTTTAGTCCAGCGTCGTCTGGACATTGGTATTTTACGTTAAAAGATGAGAAAGCCCAGGTACGTTGTGCGATGTTTCGAGCGCATGCGATGCGGGCGGGAGTCGTGTTGAAAAACGGGTTACAAGTAAAAGTACAAGCTCGGGTGAGTTTATATGAGGGGCGGGGGGATTATCAACTCATTGTGACGCAAGTGGAAGATGCAGGCTTTGGTGCATTGCAACGGGCTTTTGAGGCACTGAAAAAAAAATGTTTAGACGAAGGGTTGTTTGCACATAAGAGGGCACTCCCTGCATTTCCGAAGGTTATTGGGGTGATTACTTCACCGATTGGGGCAGCGTTGCAAGATATTTTAACCACTTTACGGCGGCGGTATCCGTTGGCAGCGGTGGTGATATACCCGACGGCAGTGCAAGGTAAACAGGCGGCGCCTGAGATTGCGAGGGCCCTAGAGCGGGCCAGTCGGCATGGGAAGGCGGAAGTTTTAATTGTAGCGCGGGGGGGAGGTTCGCTGGAGGATTTGTGGGGATTTAATGAAGAGGTTGTGATCCGCGCGGCTTTTGCCTGCCCTATTCCCATTGTGTCTGGGGTTGGGCATGAGACGGATACCACGCTGATGGATTTTGTGGCGGATGTGCGAGCCCCGACGCCCACGGGGGCGGCGGAATGGGTGACGCCGGATGGGGAGGCGTTGTGTGTGTATTTGAAAGACCTTCAAAAAACGGTGCTTGTCTTGATGCAACGTAAGTTGTTTGACTTGTTTCAACAGGTGGATGGATTATCGAAACGGCTCAAGCATCCAGCGGATAAAATAGCAGCCTTACTCACCCATCTTACCCAATTGAAATATCGGTTTTTACAAACCTTGCCGTTGTATGTTCAGCATAAAAGAGAGCGGTTACGGGGGTTAATGCGTACACTGCACGCCCTAAGCCCACTTAATACTCTAGAGCGGGGGTATAGTATTACCCGCCAAGAAGGGCGAGTGATAACGGATGTAGCCGATTTAGAGGCAGAGAAGCCCCTTGAGATTACTTTGTGGCGGGGGATGGTGGTTTGTTATCAAGACTCATTTGGCCCTTCCTCTTGCTGATAGGCTTGCCATAGATCATAGACTGGACCTGGGGTATTCAGCAGCTCAGCTGTTGTCCCATCGGCCACAATGACGCCCTGTTGTAGCATAATGACTCGGTCAAATTGAGACAACAGATGCAAGCGATGAATAGACACTATCATAGCCGCCTCTTTAAATGCTCTCAAAACCCCAGATAAAATTTCTTTTTCAGTGGGTAAATCTACGCTAGAAGTGGGTTCATCCATTAAAATCAACGAACTCAACCGTGCGGCAAACAAGCCCCGTGCCAATGCTAACCGTTGTTTCTGCCCCACTGATAAATTTAACCCTTTTTCGCGAATATCCGTTTTAAAGCCATCCGGTAAAGTCGCCAAAACATCTGAAAAACAAGCCAGACTGATAACTTTATCGAGTTCAGCGGGTTCTGTGGGTAAATCTAGTGCAATATTAAACGCAATGGTGTTTTCAAAAATTTCTGGATCTTGAGGAATGAGCGTTGCAATGGCCTGAAGAGGCTCTAGGGAATCGAAAGACATATCATCAATTGTTAGGGTTACTTTTGATGGGGTATAGAGCCCACATAAGAGGTTCATGAGGGTACTTTTACCTCCGCCACTGAGGCCAATCAGCGCGATTTTTTCACCCCGTTTTATGGTAAAGTGCATGGCATCAAATATTTGGCCCCGTGCAGAACCTGGGGCATGATGAAAAGCCAGATTTTCAATTTTTAAAGTATGCCATTGTCGGGCTATGGTTGCCCCTTTTGGTTGATGAGCTAACTGTTTTATATCATCTAAAATAGGTTGGATGCCTTTTACTTCGGTATCCATGCGAACGAGATCGCCCCAATGGGTACTTAATTCACTAAACACCCTTTCTAAATCTTGTTGGTATCGAATAATCATTACGACCAGACCTATCAGGATAGTACCCGTTGTTTTGAGGGTAATAAGGGTATATCCAATTAAAATAATCGCTTGTACGAATGATAATAACACCCGCATGAAGAACCATTTCCCCTCGTTTAACACAGCTTCTTTTCTAAAAAAAGGCCAAACAGACAGAATGCGCTGTGACAAGTTTGAGCTTGTTAACTCGCTAAGTCGTAAGGTAATAATGGTGGTTATATTACTGATGTAATCAAATAATATGGCCCCCACATGGTTATCGATTTCATTTTGTGCGTGATACAGGGGAATGAGCTTTCGGTCGAACAGAAAGACGATCC
>JAHFQG010000037.1:7754-9983 GCA_023266415.1 Francisellaceae bacterium
ACGATCCCCAGGATTAGGGAGGAAGCCAACAGGCTGGTGAGACCGACGGGGATAGAAATCCAAAATAAAAATCCGATAGAGGCAATAAATTGTACGATGGTTTCGATGTAAACAAACTGATCGGATGCAAAACGGTGCAAGGCGATGGAGGAGCGATTGATGCGGGTAATAATATTGCCTGAATGGTGGTCTTGATGCCATTTGAGGGGGAGTCGGGTGAGTTCTGCATAGAGGTTGAGGCGAAAGGCTTGTTGAATTTTAAGGGCGACTTGACGTTCTATTACCCGGGCGGGGCCATGAAATAACCAAAACAGCAATTCCATGCCCAGCCCAAAAGCCAACCAAAAAATCACCTGGGATAAATCACCTGGTTTAAAATGTTGTAATACATCGATGGTACGACCCAATGCATAGGGAAGCAAACTTAACAAGCCTTGTGCCACAATAAAGGCTAGGTAGTACCCGATAATAGAGAAGCGCCAGGGTTTACCGTAGTGCCACACAGTGCGGATTAAATCAAGGTAAGGGTTATGCATGGAAAATCCTGGCGTTTCGAGAGGGTATGGCGCCCCGAAGAGGAGTTGAACCTCTGACCTGCCCCTTAGGAGGGGGCTGCGCTATCCACTGTGCCATCGGGGCTTAATCTTCACAGAAGATTGTACCTCATAATTGAGGGCTATTTGTAGGGGCCGGGCTGAGGCCCCGCTTGTCCCCCTCCAGCACTTCATTTGTTGCCCCCCAGCGAAGGGGGTAGGGTCCAGAAGATTAATACTCGGACTGGATGCCAGCCTCCGCTGGCATGACAAGGGGTGCGGTCACCCATGGCAGGCTGGCAGATACTCGATTGGATAATCCTTATTCGCTGGCCCTTCTAACCCCTACCCCCAGCTTTTTACTATTAACCCCCTTCATTGGGAAAAATATCATCATTAGGGGCCAAGAATAAGCGATGGCCAAGCGAAGATCTGCCAGCAGTACAATAGGACTGGATACCAGCTTCCGCTGGTATGACAAATAAAAAATTAGATGGTAGAGCGTAAGCAGTTACAATATGAGTAGAATATTAGAAGCCCTTTAAGCACAGAAATCTGCTGTCCCCCATGGATTGAGTAACAAAACCCCTGTTCCCTGAAAATCACTGATATTCCGAGTCATTAAATGTAGCCCATACCGACAGGCGGTGGCTGCAATGAGGCCATCAATGACGGGTAATATCCTGCCCTGTCGTTTTTGTTCTGCCGTGCGCTCCCCCCAAATATAACAGGTTTCTGCATCTGGGGTTAATACCCGTTGGTTATAGTGCGTTTCTAAATCCTGAAGCCATTTGGATAACTTTTGCTTTCGAAGCGAATCATCCAGCAAAGCAATCCCTTTTGCAATTTCCCCGATCGAAAGGACGCTGATATACAAATTTTCATTTAGAATAGCCTGGACGGCTTCTTGGACATCTTGATTTGGATGGGGGCGATGTAACGCGGATAACACGCAGGTATCTAACAGGACCCTCATAATACGATATCCCGTCCACTGGATAGATCTCGAGTTAAATCAAGCCCTTCTAAGGAAGGGTGTTTATCCATCAAAAATGACTTAAAATCGGGTTTTTTTCCTAAAAGGGCTTCATAGGCGGTTTGATTTATGACCACAACCGTTTGATCTCTACGAGAGACAAATTGCGGTCCTTCGGTGATGGCCAAAGACACTAATTCACTGAACTTGTTTTTTGCTTCTGCCAACTGCCAATTCATTGGAACTCCCAATTAATCTAGATTGTCTAGATTAATTTTAGCATAGGATTGGCAAAAGGGGTAGTTTTTCGTATGTGTGTTAAAACACTTGATAGTAATGTAACGTGGTGATACACCCGACGACCAAAATAAGGGCGCCCAGGGATTGAAGCAAGGTAAATGACTTAAGAAAATAAAATGGCTTTAATTGAGCTTGAATGCTGTCTTTCATGAAAGGGATCCCCCCACGGGAAATCCTTTATTCTACCTCAAAAGTCGATTAAAGAATACCTTTCGTTGTATTACAATAGTAAAAACGAGGAGTGTTCCAGATGATCATTAAAAAATTAACCAAAACGGGTAATAGTCAAGCAATTGTGTTAGATAAGGCTATTTTAAAAGCTGCTCATTTGGGGGATAATACACTCTTTTCCATTCATGTGAACCCTAATGGAGGCATTACTATCCAGTCAGTAGAGGAGTCTCATGAAACTCTGAAACA
>JAHFQG010000131.1 GCA_023266415.1 Francisellaceae bacterium
CCAAAAAGGGGTGGGGGGGACGGGGGGAACGGGGGCAAGCAAGTCAGGGAGGCGGGCTTTAATGAGGGGCCAACGGGCCTTGAGGGCCTTAAAAGAGGCTTTGACCCCAAAATGCTGTTTAGCCCAGCGTTCTAGGAAGGGTTTGGCCGTTTTCCATAAATCCAACTCAGGGTATAGCTGTCGGCCAAGGCCTTCAATACTAATCATGGTTTTTTGCAACAATAACAATTGGGGTTGAATGCGCATATCATGTTGTTTGGCTACTTGCAGTAATTGCAGCAGCATGTGCCCAAAGGAAATATCTTGAAGGGGTTTGGCGAAAATTGGCTCTAAAACGCATCGAAAATCCGCCTCCAACGCCCGAATATCGGTGGTGGGGGATACCCAGCCTGATTCTACGTGGTAAGCTGCTACTTTGGCGTAATCTTGGTTAAAGAAAGCAAGAAAATTGAGGGCAAGATAAGTCTGATCTTCAGGGGTGAGGGAGCCCATAATCCCAAAATCGACTGCGGCGTATCGGGGGTAGGTTGTACCCACAATAAAAATATTACCCGGATGCATATCTGCATGAAAAAAACGATGCTGAAATACTTGGGTGAAAAATATTTCCACCCCTTGTTCAGCCAATTGGGGGAAGGATATGCCTGCTTTTTGGAGTGCCGGAATATCGTTTATTTGAATGCCTTCAATGAGTTCTGTGACTAAAATGTTGGTATGACAATACTCCCAATATACCGTGGGTACTTTCATCAAAGGTGAACCTTGAAAATGGCGGGCTAATAGAGACGCATTGGCCGCTTCTTGACGTAAATTGAGTTCTCGAATGAGGGTTTGAGAAATTTCGGCCGCAATTTCACAGGGCTTGAAGCGACGGCTGTTAGGCCATACCCAAGAGAGCAAAGTGGCCATTTTTTGGAGTAACGCACAATCCTGGCGCACTTGCGTTTGAATGTCAGGCCGTAATATTTTTACCGCCACTTTCTCCCCTGAAAATAACGTGGCAGTATGCACCTGGGCAATAGACGCAGCGGCTAGGGGCTTGAGGTCGAAGGTGGCAAATAAAGCTGAAAGGGGTTTGTCCAATGATTGCTCTAAAGATTGAATGGCCTCTTCGGTGGGAAAAGTGGGGACATTATCTTGGAGCTTTGCAAGCTCTTGGGCAAAATCGGGGGGCAAAATATCTTGTCGGGTAGAAAGCAGTTGGCCCAGCTTCACCCACAGAGGGCCTAAGGCTTCAAAGGCTCTGCGGGTTCTTTGGGCAGGAGTACCTGGCACAGAGCGCCACGCGGGTGGCAGAAAAAAACGAAAGATTTGAAATCCAGTTTGATATTTAGTAGGAATGATAGGCAACTTGTGCAAGTTGTATTGTAACAAAATAATCCAAATTTTAAAAAATCGTTGAAGGCTATTCATGAGGAAGCTCTAAGCCTTCAAGACGTTTTTGAAGCCTCGCCACTTGATGGCGAGCGCATTCCACCCGCTCTATAAAATCTTGTATGAGAGGAGCGGGTGCAATCAAGGATTTTTCGTATTGAAGGGTATCGGCGAGCGTTTGGGCATTGGTTTTGAAAAATGTTTGAACCCCTCGGCAGGCCTTTTGCAAAGAAGGGGTAAGATGGCTACTGACTTTTTCTCCCAAAAGGCCATCGAGTAAAGCCCCCGCATTGCCTCTGAGCGCCGTGCAGGTGTTGTCAAAGGCTTGAGCCAGCATCATATCCCCTGTGATAGTTAAAGCTTTGGGGTTTAGACTGGTTCCTTGTATGCAAGTGGTGGGAGGTAAGGAGGTAACGGGGATGAGGGCTCCAGAGGGTTGTACTTGAAGTGTTTCTGTCAACAGCGGGAATTTAAGGGTAATAACAGCCCCTGCGAAAGGTTTTAAAGGTGAAAAAGCTTCTGGATGGTGTTGGTATAAAAATGGCCAAGGTATCATGCGATCCCCTGATGGATGGCCACAATGCCTCCCATGAGATTATCATATCGACAATCTGAAAAACCTGCATTTTGCATCAGTTGGCAGAGTTGTGGTTGGGTGGGGTGTTTCCGAATAGACGCTACCAAATATTGGTAGCTGGCTTCGTCTTGGGCTATCCACTTTCCCAATTTAGGGATGATATTGAACGAATAAAAATCATACCCTTGTTTGAATACGGGTAAGGTGGGGTGGGAAAATTCTAAAATTAGGAGTTTTCCTCCAGGTTTGAGGGCTTGATGCATACTTTTGAGAGCAATTTCTTTGTGAGGTACATTGCGTAGGCCAAAGGCAATGGTGATGCAGTCGAAGGTATGGGTGAAGGGAAGCATTTCAGCATTTAGTTGAATAACAAATATGTTATTTAAAATGCCACTGTCTAAAAGACGATCTCGCCCTACTTTAAGCATACTGGCATTAATATCCCCCAACACTAAGGGGCCGGTGGGTTGGATCAGGGGGTGGATGAGGGTGGCTAAATCACCAGTGCCGCCAGCCAAGTCCAACACAGACATGCCGGGCCGAAGTTTTAATAAAGCAATGGCATGACGCTTCCAGAGACGATGTAGTCCGAACGACATGGCGTCATTCATCACGTCATACCGAGTAGCTACTTGGTGAAAAACATGATCGACGTACTCTTGTTTTAACTCGGTGTCTTGCATTATAAAATAAACTGGCTTAAATCTTCATCCAGAGCCAACTCCTCCAACTGCTTGTTGACATACGCTTTATCGATGTTCATGCTTTCGCCCGATTTGTCGGTGGCATCGAACGATAATTTTTCTAAGAGGCGCTCCATGACGGTGTGAAGCCGTCTGGCCCCAATATTTTCAGCCCGTTCATTAATGCCCCAAGCAATTTCAGCAATGCGTTCAATGGCCTCCGTTTGAAACGCCAATGACAGCCCTTCTGTTCCCAGCAAAGCAGTGTATTGTTTGATGAGGCACGCACTGGTTTCCGATAAAATGCGCACAAAATCTTGGGCAGTAAGAGCTTTGAGTTCCACGCGAATGGGCAGACGACCTTGTAACTCAGGAACTAAGTCGGATGGCTTAGATGAATGGAAAGAACCTGAGGCAATAAACAAAATGTGATCGGTTCTGACCATGCCATATTTAGTGGATACGGTGCAGCCTTCCACTAAGGGTAGTAAATCCCGTTGAACGCCTTCGCGGGAGACATCCGCCCCACCCACAAATTCGCCATGACGGGCGACTTTGTCAATTTCATCAATGAATACAATGCCATTCTGCTCCAGTTGATCTAGGGCTTTTGTTTTAATGTCTTCTTCATTGACCAAATCAGCTGCTTCCTCTTCTTGCAAGACTTTGAGGGCTTCTTTGATGGGCATACGACGCATTTTGGTGCGATCGCTGTTCAAGCTTTGAAACATACTTTGAAGTTGGCTGGTCATGTCTTCCATGCCCGGGGGCGCCATGATTTCCACCCCAATTTGCCCTGCATAGACTTCAATATCAATTTCTTGGTTGTCTAACTTCCCTTCTTTGAGTTCATTTCTTAATTTTTGACGTTCTTCAGGGGCGGGAGGATGAAAAGGTTCAGATTC
>JAHFQG010000038.1:0-9392 GCA_023266415.1 Francisellaceae bacterium
AGGCTTCTTGGGTTAGATGATAATCAAGGTGATCTTGGGTTAAATTAGTAAACACCACGGTGTCCAGGTGGATATCTTTCATACGGCCTTGGTGGAGGCCATGGGAAGAGGCTTCCATTACCACGATATCCTCCTTTTCATTCACAAAGGTGGTGAAATGTTGTAATAACGCTGGCGCATCTGGGGTGGTAAGACCTCCCCCCAAAGTACCCAGGGTGGCCACATTTTTACCCAAATACCGCAGTCCTTGGGCCAGCAACTGACATACAGAGGTTTTTCCACTGGTGCCCGTGATGGCAATAACTTCACAATGTTGGGAAGGATGGGCGTGCATGCGTTAACCCTCCTGCTTTTGGGGGGGCGGGATAGGCACATTTAAAATACGTAAGGCTTCTCCCATGACCCGTGAAAACACGGGTGCAGCAATTTCTCCCCCGTAATATCGGCTGCCACTTGGATCATCAATCATAATCACGGCCACCAGGCGGGGGTTCTCGAAGGGGGCATATCCACCGAAAAGAGAGAGATAGTGATTGGTAGAATAGCCGGAGTCCCCTATTTTCTTCACCGTACCCGTTTTGCCAGCTACTTCATAGCCGGGGATCCGCGCGCGGGTGCCAGAGCCGCCTGCTTGGGTGACGGAATGCAGCATGGCGCTGAGTTCACGCATGGCTTCTGGTGATACCACGGTGGTCCCTGCCACGGGGTGGGATTGTTTCAGAAAAGTAATGGGTCGTTTTTGGCCATTCGCGGCAATAATAGAATATGCTTGAGCCAATTGTATTTGAGTGACAGAGAGACCATATCCGAAGGAGAGTGTCGCTAGCTCAAAAGGACGCCACACGGTGGGCGAGGGCAAATAACCAGAGCTTTCGCCTGGAAAGCCGCTGTAGGTTATTTCCCCAAATCCAAATTGGGTGAGAGTGTTCACTAAATAGTCAGGTTTGAGAGGTAAAGTCAGTTGAGCAATACCCACATTACTCGATTTTCGAAGAATACCTGGTAAATCGAGCACCCCAAAATGATGAATGTCTTTGACAATATTGGTGCCAACTTTCATCCATCCAGGGGAAGCGTCAATAGTATACCCGGGGGGATAATGGCTGTGGATTAACGCATTGGCCATGCTAAACGATTTCATAACAGAGCCGGGCTCGAAGGTATCGGTCATGATGCGGTTACGTAAATTTTCTTTGACTTGGCGGTTACGTTGATTTGGGTTATAGGAAGGGTAGTTGGCCATGGCCATGACTTCCCCGGTTTTGGCATCGAGCAGAACCAGAGCTCCGGCTTTTGCACCTTGATCTACCACGGCTTGTGCTAATTCGCGGTAGGCCAAGTATTGGAGCCGTTTATCGATGCTGAGGATAATATTATGGCCATCTTGGGGTTCTTTGGCACGCGCCAAGCCTTCGATTTGGCTGCCATATCGGTCGCGGATAATTTGTTTATAACCAGGGGAGCCTCGTAAAAATTTATCAAAGGCCAATTCGAGGCCATCTTGTCCGATATCGTCGATGTTGGTAAAACCGACTAACTGAGCAGCGACTTCACCCGCAGGATAATATCGACGGTATTCTCGTTGCAAATAGACCCCAGATAACTGAAGGGCGTCTATTTTTTTAGCCACTTCGGGGGATATTTGCCGTTTTAAGTAATAGAAATCACGGCTTATTTGTTGTTGTATTTTTTCTCGAGTGGACTCAGGATTTAGGGTCAACAGAGCAAAAGCTTGTTGCCAAGCATTTTGATGCCAATCCACTTGTTTTGGATCAACCCAGACGGAATCGACGGGGGTACTGACGGCCAGAGGCTCGCCGTTTCGATCCACAATCATGCCTCGAAAAGCGTTGAGGGGAATTTGACGGAATGTACGCAAAAAACCTTGTCGACGTAAGAAATCTTGCTCTACCACTTGCAAATAGCCCAAGCGCACCAATAAAGCGCCGGCCATCAGACCTAAGAAGATGAGCAAGACATAATGTCGCGCTGCGTATCGGGTTGGGTGGAAGTTTAGCGTATAACCTCCACTTGTTTAGAAATGGGCAAGGTCATGTGTAACGTATGACGAGCAATGTGATCGACCCGAGCATGGGTAGCCAAAGCGCCCTGCTCCAATAAAAGTTGGGTCCATTCCACGTGGAGGGCATCGCGTTCACGTTGTAGGGTTTGCAGTTGGGCAAACCATTGACGAGAAAGGTGTTTACTGTAAATGACGCCCAAAGAGGAAGTTAGTAAAAAAACAAACAAGATGATTAGGAGGGCCGTTTCTTTAGTGGTGGGCATGCTGAACCTTCTCTGCCACCCGTAAGGTGGCGCTGCGGGCACGAGGATTATGAGTCATTTCCGAGGGCGTTGGGCGTATTCGGCTGATTATCTTGAGTATACGCGGAACTTCCGATTCTCGTAATGGGATGTCTTTGGGGATAGAGGCACCGGTTTGGGCCATGAAAAAGCGTTTGACGAGGCGATCTTCGAGGGAATGAAAGCTAATGACACAGAGCCGCCCCTGGGGGGCTAAGAGTGACACGGCTTGTTGTAGGCCCTGGGTGAGTTCTTCGAGTTCTTGATTGATGTGCATACGGATGGCTTGAAACGTTTGGGTAGCGGGGTGTTTGCCACGAACGTGGTGTCGAGCGGGGATGGTGTCTCGAATTAAGTTAGCCAATTGAATTGTATCTTGAATGGGGGCAATTTGACGCACTTCGTTAATCCGAGCCGCAATTTGTTTGGCAAAAGGTTCTTCTCCTAAGGATCGAATGACCTGCTGAATGTCTTTCATCTCTGCGGTGGCCAGCCAAGTGGCAGCTGATATCCCTTGAGTGGGATCCATCCGCATATCCAACGGGCCTTCTTTTTGGAAACTAAAGCCACGCTTAGGGTTATCAAGCTGAGGGGAGCTGACCCCAATATCAAACAAAATGCCTTGTACCTGTGACCGATAATGACGTACAAAAGCATTTAAATCTGAAAATGGACCCTGGTGGAGGTGGAATCGTTTATCTTGTTGCAGTATAGGGGGAACAGATTGGATAGCTTCTGGATCACGGTCGAGGGCAATCAGACACCCAGTGGGACCTAAGGCGTCTAAAATAGCGTAACTGTGCCCCCCACGCCCAAACGTAGCATCAACGTAGCACCCGGCGGGATTGATGTTCAGTGCCTGCACCACTTCGTTGCACAGAACAGGTTTATGAGCCATAGAAGACATACCTCGAACGGGGCATTGAAAAAAAGCGAGAGAGAGTTAGCCGATAAGCCGGGTTCTGTCGTGGACAACCATTCCTCTAGGCCCTACGTCACCATAGGGCTCAAGCAACCTACCCGGACCCAGTATGGATCATACTGTGTAACGTTTGTCACGCGGGTCCCTATTTGGTCTTGCTCCGAGCGGGGTTTGCCATGCCGTGGATGTTACCACCCACGCGGTGGGCTCTTACCCCACCATTTCACACTTACCAATCATTGCTGATTTCGGCGTTATCTTTCTGTTGCACTTTCCGTAAATTTGCACTTCCCAGGCGTTACCTGGCGCTCTATCCTGTGGAGCCCGGACTTTCCTCTCGTTGGTGTGGCGAAGCCAGATCAACGAGCGGTTGTCTAGCCAACTCTCTTGGCGTATTATATCGAATAATGCTTCAAAAAGGGAGAAGCGATAGCCCATGCGTCATATATTATTCGTTTTATGGACTGTTTTTTACGCTTCCCTGGCCTTTGCGGACGCAGAAACGGCAGAGTATTACTTAAAACTGGCAGAAATGAGTTATCCTCCAAACTCATATGCCCTACAACTGAAAGCCGCGGATATCTGGGTGTCGCAGGGTAAAACACGAGAAGCCACCCTCTTGCTTACCCGACTACCTACCGATATTGCCCCCGATTTATACGCCCATCGCCAAATATTACTGGCGGAAATGGCTTTTCAAAGCCATCAAAACCAAAAGGCTTTGAATACTCTCGAAGGCTTACGAACACTTAAAAAAATCTCCGCTGACTTCCAACTGAGGGCAACCGACATCCGTGCTAATGCTTTAGAGGCCTTAAATCATCCCGTGGAAAGTGTCCAAGAGCGGGTACTGCTCGATACCCTATTGGGCGACCCTGAAAAAATCGTGGCCAACCAAAAAGCCATTTGGGCGACACTCACAAAACTTTCGCCGCATACCTTGAAATGGATCCACATCGAGCCAGCCCCTAACGTGTTTGGTGGCTGGGTGGCTTTGGCCTATCTGGCCCAACAATATGCCTCCGATCCTGAGCAGTTAAACGAAGCCATTGCCGCCTGGAAAAAAAGCTATCCTACCCATCCAGCCCAAGCGTTGCTAGCCACGTTTGTGCCCACCATCATTGAACCTCCTCCCCCCACACCTATGGCTGCTCCCCCCAAAAAAATTGCCCTCCTCTTACCCCTGTCCGGCCCCTATCAAAGCGTGTCTGAAACCATTCGAGATGGCTTCATGACAGCGTATTATCGTGCCAAAGAGAAACCCGTACTAAAGGTGTACGATACCACGCAAAAATCATCCATTCGTAAAATTTACGCAGAAGCATTAGACGATGGGGCTGAGATGGTAATTGGGCCGTTAACGAAAGATGAAGTCAAACAAATGGCCGATATGAGTGACCGAGACATCACAGTCCCCACCTTGGTACTGAATACCCCTGAAAAAGGAACACTCACCGCACCCAATCTGATGGCCTTTTCTTTGGCTCCTGAGCTGGAAGGGGGGACATTGGCCTCCCGCCTTAAAGCCGACCATATGCCTCAAATTGGGTTATTGGTGAGTGGCACATCTCAAAGTGGCCGTATGCAGACCGCTTTTGAACAAGTTTTTTCAGATCACCACATTTTAGGTACAGCTACTATTCACCCTGAAGAAGATGCCAGTGGGGCCATTCGTCAATTGTTGCTCATCGATGCCAGTTTACGACGGCATGCCGAATTAAAACGTCTGTTGTCCACCGCGTTACAATCACAACCCCGACGGCGTCAAGACTTAGATGCCTTGGTGTTGGTGGCCTCTGCCGACGAAGCGCGTCAATGGCGCCCGTTGCTCGATTTTTATTATGCCGGCAATATTCCTGTGTATGCTGCCTCAAGTGTGTACAGTGGCCACCCTAATCCGAAACGCGATGGCGATATGAATCGCCTCTTGTTTTGTGACATGCCTTGGCTTATTCAGCCAAATCACCCACTTCATGCCACCTATCAAACCTTGCAATCCCTGTGGCCAGACAAAGCCGACACAGACGCCCGTTTATTTGCCTTTGGTTTAGATGCGTATCAACTTACCACGGAATTACAGCGCTTGCCCTATTTTGCTTCCTTTGGCTTTTTAGGGGCGACGGGCAAGTTGTATCGAGAAGACAGCCATACAGTGGGTAGACAACTTGCCTGGGCAAAAATACAAAATGGTGCCCCCAAATGGTTGGGGTTTTAAACCATGCTGCACCGCATACAACAACGGTTTGAAAGCAGTATTCAGGCTAAGCAAGCAGCCGCTGCCTCTATGCCTCCTATGATTTTAAAGGCCGCCGTACAATTAACGGTTGCATTGCAACAGAAGAAAAAAATATTAATTTGTGGCAATGGGGGCTCCGCCGCGGATGCCCAACATTTTTCAGCCGAATTGCTCAACCGATTCGAGCAAGAACGTGCGCCTTTGGCTGCCATTGCGCTTACCACCGATTCTTCCACACTCACGTCTATTGCCAACGATTACCATTTTCATCAAATTTTTGCCAAGCAAATCAATGCATTAGGTGCCCCAGGGGATGTGCTTATAGCTATTTCCACCAGTGGCCAATCACCCAACATTTTAGAAGCCATTTCAGCGGCTCACTGCCGAGGGATGTCCGTCATTGCTTTGACGGGTAAACAAGGAATGACGGCCTATTTGCACCCTACCGATACCGAATTATGCGTCCCAAATCAAAATACCTCTCACATTCAAGAGGTGCACATTCTTATATTACACTGTCTGTGTGATCTCATCGATATCCTACTGTTGGAGCCTGTTCATGCTTAAAAAAATACTGCTTTCGATTGGTACTGCTGCTTTCCTTCTCGACTTGAGTGGCTGCATGGCCATGGCCGCGTCTGGCGCTGTGGCAACCACAGCTTCTGTAGCACATGACAGACGTTCAGCCGGTACCATTGTAGATGACAAAGGATTAGAGTTTCGCGCTTTTCAAGCCATTCACAATGTGCCCAATAGTTTGAAATCACATGTTTCGGCGGTGAGTTACAACAACAATATTTTGTTAGTTGGCCAAGTAACATCCGACGAACAACGCGCTGAAATTGAGAATTCTATTCGGAATTTGGAAAAAGTGCGTCGTATTTACAATGAAATTGCGGTCAGCACCCCTACCCAACTGCCCATCCGTTCGAAAGATGCTTGGATTTCCACCAAAATCAAGAGTAATTTATTATTTAATGACTTGGTCGATGGCAGTCGCATCAAAGTATGCACCGAAGATGGGGTGGTTTACCTCATGGGTATTGTGAATACCGCTGAAGAAGAACACGCCGTGGAAGTTGCCCGCCACGTGGATGGGGTGAAAAAAGTGGTTAAGTTGTTTGAATATACGTCATGATCCCCGCCTCTTTTTGGCATGGGTTAACACGCCATCCGAACATCGCCCAAATCCTCACCGATCCGGCTGAGTGTTGGGTGTATGGCACCGATAACTCCAAACAACAAGCCGCCCCAGAGGCGGTTTTTTTTCCAACCCAGGCGGATGCGGTTCAAGCCATCGTAAGGCAATGTGCAACACATCAAATACCTCTGACGGTTCGAGGGCGAGGGACGGGTACCGTTGGGGGGGCTGTCCCCAGTCTAGGGGGAGTGGTACTTTGTTTTGAGCGAATGGACAAAATTCAGGCTCTGAATGCTGCTGATCGCTTTCTAATCACTGAACCAGGTGTACTCAATACTGCGGCGCAACAGGCAGCACGTGAAAAAGGGTTTTTCTGGGCACCCGACCCTTCCAGTCAAGATTATTGCACGGTGGGGGGTAATTTGGCCCACAATGCGGCGGGTCCTAGGGCCATCAAATATGGCACGTGCCGAGAAAATACCTTAGGCTTAGTGGCAGTTGATGGCTTAGGTAATCTCTTTCATACGGGAGTTCATACCACTAAAGGAGTGGTGGGATATGATTTAACCCGACTTTTAATTGGTTCTGAAGGCACATTGGGGATTATTGTAGAGGCTACTTTAAAATTGCTGCCTTTGCCAGAGGGCATAGCCACATTACAGGCATTTTATAGCACCGTAGATGAAGCCGCACAGGCTGTTATGACCATCATGCAAAGCCCCCTAACGCCTTGTACCTTAGAAATGCTGGATGGGGCTGCGCTGGCTTTGATTCGACAAGCACATCCGGAGTTGTCCATTCCAGAACAGGCGCAAGCCATGCTACTCATAGAAGTAGATGGTGCGAAAAAAGCCTTACCCGATTCTTTACAATCTTTAATACAATTGGCTCAAAATACGGGCTTAATACAAGCCTACCCAGCACGCACAGAAGTCGAGCGAAAATCGGTGTGGGCCGCTCGTAAAGCACTCTCACCGGCTTTACGAACAATAGCACCTGGGAAGTTGAATGAAGACGTGGTAGTACCAATTAGTCAATTAACAAACTTTATTCATTTCACCCACACGTTAAGCCAACAACATCAACTGCCTATTGTGAATTTTGGGCATGCGGGCAATGGCAATTTACATGTAAATATCCTATTTTCAGAAGAACAGCGGGATACGGCTTTTCAGTGTTTGGCGCGTGTTTTTGAAAAAGTACTCGAATTGGGGGGAACATTGTCTGGGGAGCATGGCATTGGGTTACAGAAAAAGGCTTTTATCGCCGATGAAATCGATCTCACAGCCTTTCAGCATATGCAAGCCTTGAAACGGGTGTTTGATCCCCAAGGGATATTAAACCCAGGGAAGTGGATTTAAGAACATCATAATGTCTTATTCGGGTTTCGGGTTTTTACCGATCTTACTGTTTAAAGATTCTTGCCATTCTTTACCATAGGTAGTTTGTAGATACTGTTGAACAACCGGTAAGGATAATGAATGTTTCACAACGTAAGTTTCTAACAGGTCCAAAAAACGTTGATCGAGGTAACCGTAAGACGCTTGAGTCCGGGCGTACTCTAGAGCAGATTTATTGCTGGCATCTAGACACAGCATTGAATTGGCATCATATTGCAGCAATAACTCAATGGCAGTTCCATTATTTTTACGAATAGCCATTGCTAATGGTGATACATCTGGCTTTGTTTGTTGACTAACCCAATTTGGGTCAGCTGGACACTTTTTGTTAGTCAGTAATGCTGTGATGATATCCAAGTTGTTGCAAGAAATAGCGACGGATAATAAGTTCATCTCTTCTACCAAGATCTTGGCTTTTATGAGAGTCTCTCCTGTGGAATCCATTTCCGTATCGAGTGTCATGTAGGAACAAGAAATGTTTGGGTTCGCTCCTGCTTGAAGTAACAGCATTACAAGCTCGTGATTTTGAGCCTTTACAGCCAGAAACAATGCCGTCCCATTGCCTATTGATTGAAGATTTGGATCTGCCTTGTTATCGAGCAAAAATTTAATCATAGAAAGATTTGTATTTTGAGAACAACAGGCTCTTATCAAAATCGACAAACCATCATGGGAAGCCAGATGATTAATATTTGCCCCATAGGTTAACAAGCATTTTATGCTATCTAAATCTTCTACCGAACCAGCCAGAACAAGTGCGTCATTCAAATAACTATCTGTGTACATACATGTTTTTAGAAAAATCTCGAGAATATCCTTATTTTTTCGTATAATGGATAGACGTAATGCTGTTTGACCATCTTTGCCCATAACATGCGGGTCTACTTTATGTTCCAACAGGTATTGGACACAAGCCGCATCTCCAAAATGAGCAGCGAGATGTAACAGGGTTCTATTGCGATATTCCTGAATATGTAAGTCTGCTCCTGCTTTGACCAAAGCCGTAATAGTATCCATATTTTCAATAGGTTTTAACGTCGTATTAGCGTTTGTTTTGTCTATATTGTCATACAAATGTGTTATTCTCTTTATATGGCTTGATGAAACAGCATAAAACAAGGGAGTTTCACCAAGTTTGTCTTTTATATTGGGATTTGCATTATATGTTAACAAAAGGGTTAAAAGCTCAATATCCCCTATTTCAGCCGCATAATGTAACGCAGTTTGACCAAATACATCTTGCATATTCAGACTTGCGCCATGTTCGATTAAATATCGAATACAATCTAGATTTCTAACCTTAACGGCCATATGGAGTGCTGTTGCATTCATTTTTTTATCAACGATTGACTCAATCTGAGCCCCGGCTTCCAACAGAAAGTTAGTTAC